>NZ_JBQENT010000026.1:0-71020 GCF_052044855.1 Metabacillus sp. 22489 | reverse complement strand
CCTCCGTATGCTCATATTTTGGTTGGGGAACCAAAAATATTTTAGCACCACGGAAGAGTTTTTTTAATACCACGCTGAAAGCTTTTTGGAACCCTAGGCCTAGCCTAGGGTTTTCTTTTACAATCGAGTAGAGGGAAAATAAGTTAATTATTTTCGCCCCTCTCACACCACCGTACATACGGTTCCGTATACGGCGGTTCAATTTATATTACAGTGTGTACTTTTAGATAATGTTCTAAAGCAGAGGGAAGTCCCCTCCGCTTTAGTCTTTTGTTCGATATTGCTCTCTGAACGACTTTTGATAATCCGATGTACCGGAAACCTTTTCGACAGAAAGTTAGACCTTTTGCCTCTTCCTCAGGAATCCCTAATTTAACTAGCGATTTAATTTGTTTCTTCGATACCTTCCATTGCTTCCAGATGATAACTCTAATTCTGGAGCGAAGCTTCTTATCTATCTCATTCATCGCTCTTTTCATATTTGAGATTCTAAAGTAATTTACCCACCCGAGTATGACTTGTTTTAGTTTTAAAATCCTGAAGTCTAGTGGTACACTCCAATTTCGCTTTGTTAATTTTCGAAGTATCCTTCGAAATTTTTGTAAGGATATGACATGTGGTTTTACTTGATATTTCTCATTTTTAGGATCGTAATAGTATCCAAATCCTAAGAATTTCAAGTCTTTTGGACGAGAGATTTTACTCTTCTCTACATTGACTATTAACCCTAATTTATCTTCTATAAATTTCACGATTGATTCCATCACTCTGTTTGCTGCTTTTTCACTCTTTACAAAGATGAGAGCGTCATCTGCATATCTCACGAACCGTAGTCCTCTTTTCTGTAGTTCCTTATCGAGTTCATTTAACATAATATTGCTCAATAATGGGCTAAGGTTTCCTCCTTGCGGAGTCCCGACAGGAGTTTCTTCATATTTCCCTTTCACCATGACTCCACTGACTAGGTATTTTCTGATTAGTGAGATGACATCCCCATCATCTATCGTGTTGGATATAATTCGCATGAGTTTATCGTGATGAACTGTATCGAAGAACCTTTCAAGGTCAATGTCTACTACCCAATCATGTCCATCATTCAGAAATTCTAAGCTTTTAATAATAGCCATCTCACAGCTTCTTTTTGGTCTAAAGCCGTAACTGTATTCACTGAATTGCCTTTCAAATATTGGACTGAGAACTTGATGAATGGCTTGTTGAACTACTCTATCCACTACTGTTGGTATTCCCAACTTGCGCATCTTGCCATTTTCTTTTGGGATTTCCACTCTTAAGGCAGCTTGTGGTTGGTATTTTCTTGTTCTGATGCGCTTTCGTAGCTCATCCTTGTTTTCTCTCAGATATTGTTTCAATTCTTCAACTGTTACTCCATCGACCCCACTCGCTCCTTTATTTTTATAGACACGCAGATAGGCTTCGTTCATATTTCGATTACTTAGAATCTGTTCTAAAAGTTCCACACTCGCTTCTCCTTCCCTCTCACGTAGTAAGTGATAGCTCCTTTTTGGTTAGCCTTTGAGATACGCTCATACTTTCACCATTAATACATTCGGAGTAAGTCACTTACGCATTCGCGGTGTTGAAACACTATAAATTGTTCAGCCCTTCATGAATTAATTTCACTACTATGGCTTCTGCTGACTTCTTGCGGCAAACCTTTTTCGACTATACCTATGTACACCCGCAAGACCTCCCAGGGTAAGACAACAATCTTTCCTCTTTTACTCGCCTGATTTACCCTACAAAGTTACGCACACCTTTTGGACTTTGACTTGTTTGGGAGTCTTATCCCTTTGTAGAGCCTTAGTATCAGGTTTCTGTTCGTCGAGCCAAGATTTTATTCCACGCTTCCTCCAGTCCTTACCTCACGATAAGTGCCTTGCGCTTCCTTAGTGGTTGGTCGATGTGTACCCCCACAGTGGACTTTCACCACCTAGATAGTTGCCATGCCTGGCGCACCAAAAAAAGATGGCTTGCAATATATTGCAAACCATCTCGTTTCTTACCTTGAGTTCCCTTTTTTATTCAGTTCTCTTTCTACATATAACTTGTCTAATTCCTCAATAAAGTCATCCTCAAATTGTTCAATTAGTTTTTCTGATATTTCCTTAGAAAGCTTAGGGCTAGCTCCGCTCGTAGAAACAGATAATATTAACTTCCCTTTTTTCACCGTTTTCGGAACAGTTACATTTCCTAGCTTCGCATTGCTAACGATATTAATAAGCTGGTTTTCCTCTATATTTGCTGCAATCCATTCATTTATACTCGCATCATTTGTTGCAGCAATAATGAAAAATGCATTCTTCAGATCTGCTAACTCTATCTTTTTTTCTAACCAAGTTATTTTTCCTAAATGAAACAATTCCTCTATCTCTGAGATCACATTTGGACTTATGACAGTTATATTTGCACCTTCTGCTAAAAATAAACATAACCGTCTATAAGCAATTTTTCCACCGCCAACGACAATCACTTTTTTCCCTTTTACATCGATATGTAAAGGAATCATTGCGCAGGCATCCTATTGTGAAAACTAAATAAATCATTTTTATTTAATAAAGCTTCATGCACACGCTCTGAAAATAAGTCTAGAAGGATTGGATGTGGTCCAAGGTAAGAGCATACTTCAATATGTCGATTTCCCCAATGATATTTCTCTATCGTCTCATCAATCTCTTTTTTTAATAAACCTGTAAAAATTAAATAAGGAATGACGATAATCTTTTGTTCATTAGAATTGTACAACTCATCAATTGTTTCAGTAAATTTTGGCTTAGCTGCAGTTAAATAACATGTTTTTACTTCCCTAAGAGGTGATTCCTTTTGTAATATCGTTGAGATTTCTGTTAAATCTCTGACAACATCAGGATCACTGCTACCTCTTCCGACAAGTACCGCAACTGTATGATGATCAACCTTTGCTTTTTCGTTTATTTTATCCTTTAACATCATTGCGAGTCGGTCATCGACACCAATTGGTCTTCCATATGTTACATTTATGTGAGGATATTTAGAGCTAACTTCATTAATTTCCTCAGGTATGTCCTTTTTTGCGTGTGCTGCAGTTAATAGCAGCAATGGAACTACCGTTATTTGTGTTGCCCCTTGACTAACACACGATTCAAACGCACTACTAATGGAAGGTTCTGCTAATTCCAAAAAACACACCTCTTGAATAGGTGCATTTATTCTTGGACTTACTTTTTTTATAAAATCTACAGCTTCTTCGCGAGCCTTCGGAACCCTACTTCCGTGGCAAACATACAAGACCGCATGCTTCATATTGATAAAACCTCACCTTGAGAATGTCGTTTTAAGTCTTTCTCAAACCAGTTTAGTTGGTCGCGAATTGATACTACTTCTCCAACGACGATAATACTTGGGTTTTTTATTGCTGATTGCTTTACTCGATTTTCAATATTTTCTAATGAATCCGTGATCGTTATTTGTTCATCTGTTGTACCCCAATGAATCACTGCTACTGGTGTTTTTGGCGCTTTTCCGTACTTAATAAGTTTATCTTTAATATATGGGAGATTACCGATGCCCATGTAGATAACAAGTGTATCAATCCCTTTTGCTAACGATTCCCATTTTACTTCCTCTTCTGCATCATTTCTACGATGACCAGTTACAAAGGCGACACTCCCGCTTATGCCACGATGTGTAACAGGGATACCAGCATATGCAGATGCTGCTATCCCTGAAGTAATACCTGGAACAATTTCAAAGGGGATTTGATGAGTAGCCAAGGCTTCAGCTTCTTCACCGCCCCTGCCAAACACGAAAGGATCTCCACCTTTTAGACGAGTCACTACTTTCCCACTTTTTGCATACTTAAGGAGGAAATGATTGATCGTTTCCTGCTTCATCGTATGATAATTAGGAAGCTTACCACAATAGATCAAATCGCAGCCTTGCTTTGCATGCTTTAAAATCTCTTTATTAATTAAGCGATCATAAAGAATGACATCCGCTTTTTGAATACATTTTAATGCTTTAATTGTTAATAGCTCTTCATCTCCAGGACCAGCTCCAACTAAATAAACCTTTGCTATCTTACTCTCCCCCTTTCGTTTATTGCTTAATCAAGTTCTAGAATATGTTTTGAATTAATCCTTTTGCTTGGAGGAAATCAACAATTTGTTTAACAGATTCCTCAACCGTTTGCTTTTCAGTATCAACAATAATTGCTGGATTTTCCGGCTCTTCATAAGGTGAGTCAATACCAGTAAAATGCTTAATTTCGTTATTTCTCGCTTTTTTATACAAGCCTTTAGGATCACGAACTTCACACTCATCTAATGAACATTTAACATACACTTCAAAAAATTCATCTTCTGAAAGGATTTCTCTTACCTGCTGTCTATCCTCACGAAATGGAGAAATAAATGCCGTTAATACAATTTGACCACTATCAACAAAAAGCTTTGATACTTCCCCAATACGACGAATATTTTCTTTTCGATCTTCATCTGTAAATCCTAAATCACGATTTAAACCATGTCTAATGTTATCACCATCAAGTACATATGTTTGAATGTTTGCTTCAAACAAATATCTTGCTAATGCATTTGCTAATGTTGACTTCCCAGATCCAGACAAACCTGTAAACCATAGCACATAGCTTTGATAATTATTTCTCTTTCTTCTCTCTTCTTTTGTGACGGATGAATCATGCCACACAATATTACTTGCAGCCATCAAGCATAACCTCCTTATGAATTTACAGTCTCTTTCATTCCTTTAATTAGCACTTCAACAACTTCTTTACGGCTAAATGTGCTTGGTGGTAATTCGCCATTACGTAACATCGCGCGAACCTTTGTACCAGATAAGATGACTCTGTCTTCTTTACCATGTGGACAAGTTTTCGAAGAAGCCATTGCCTCACATTTTGTGCAATAGAAGCTATGCTCAAAGAATAATGGGGTAATTCCTAATTCATCAGCAGTAAAATTCGAGAATATTTTCTGTGCATCATACGTACCATAATAATCGCCAACTCCAGCATGGTCACGACCAACAATAAAATGTGTACATCCATAGTTTTTACGTACCATCGCATGGAAAATTGCCTCACGTGGACCTGCATAACGCATAGCAGCTGGGAAAACAGCAAGATGGACTCTATCTTTAGGATAATAGTTTTCTAGCAATACTTCATAACTTTCCATTCGAATATGTGCTGGAATATCATCCGACTTTGTTTCACCAACTAAAGGATTTAAAAATAATCCGTCAACTGTTTCCAACGCTGTCTTTTGAATATATTCATGTGCTCTATGAACTGGGTTTCTTGTTTGGAAGCCAACTATCGTTTTCCAATTAAGCTCTGCAAACTTTGCTCTCGTTTCTTTTGGGTCCATATAATATTCGGCAAATTTCTTTTCCGGACGTTTTACTAAAGTGATTTCTCCACCAACATAAACATTACCACGTTCAAACATCTTTTTAACTCCAGGATGCTCAAGTTCATCTGTCCGATATACGTTAATCGCTTCTTTTTGCTTATCAGGAGTATAGATGTCTGCTATGGTAATCGTACCATATGTAACTCTATCTGCTACAAGACGTGCCTCATCACCAATTGTTAATGTTGAAGCTTTTTCCTCTGAAACTGGTAATGTGATCGGAATACTCCACACTGAACCATTTTTTAATTTCATATTTTCTACAACTGATTGATAATCCTCTTGATTCAAGAAACCTTCAATTGGGCTGTACGCACCGATGGCAATTAGCTCAAGGTCACTTAACGCAATTCCATCTAATTCAATTTCTTTCTCGATATGTGAAACATCTGCTCCAATTGATAGTTTTTGAATTAATTTTCCTCCGTGTGGAAGCAAGCTCATGATAAAATCCTCCAATACAATATTTAATCTTTATTTAAGAGTATCACTCATTTAAAAATGGTAACACGACATTTATCACAAAAAACTTTAACGTCAATACAAGATTTCGTTTTAAATACCGCCGCCCTCTTCATGAACAGTACGTTTTTCTTGTTTTGTTGCCTTCATCAAGCTAATCGCACCTAGTGTAGCAAGGAAGAGACTTGCAAGAACAATTATTGTATAAATATCATTGTCAATAAATAATTTTACAAAAAAATAGGACAACGTTAACGAAATTAATGGGGAAATTAACCAAACCATTAACATATTTTTTACGATTCTTTGTTGAAACGTTATTTTTGAGCCATTTTTCGCCATCCCTATTCCAAGAATAGATGATGAAGTGATTTGTGTTAATGGTACAGGAATTCCAAAAATTGAGGCGATCGTGACGAGTGATGCACCTGTACCGGAAATCAATATCCCTTCAATTTTTGTGAATTTTGTAATTTTCTTACCATTTGTCTCAAGGACTCGACGTCCTAATAATAAAGCTCCTAAAGCGACAAATGCTCCGCCAATAATTGTTCCCTTTGAAACTGTCAGTATATTTGCACTAACTAATGGCCCTACAGCATTCGCTACATTGTTCATCCCCGCTGAGAATGCTTCAAAAAATCCTGCGAAAATTAAAATAATTGTGACAACTTTTCCTTCAAATGTATATTTTTTAGTGAAATGAAAAGAATGTAACAGCTTAATCACAAAAAATGCAATACCAAAGGCAACAATAGGGATAAGAATCCAAAACATCACAATCCACAATAGGTTATTCACATATAATACTTGGTGTGCTATCCCTACACCAACTACAGCTCCAACCGTTACCTCACTTGTAGATAGCGGGATGCCCAATAAATTCGCTAGAAAAAGTGAAAATGTTGCTGAAAAGAGAATGATTACAACTATTTTTATCGTGATAAGCGAGGAAGGTATAATTCCTTCACTTATCGTTTTGACCACTTCTCCTCCACCAATCACTGCTCCTAATATTACACCTATTGCACATAAAATAAGGGCATTTCGGGGACGAGTTATCGCCCCTGCCCCATAAGCAACACCCATTGAAGCAGCTGCACCGCTTGCACCAATATTCATGGCAAAAAAGAAGCTGATCAAAATTGCAACTATCTCTAACATCTTTTAAATCCTCCTATTGATGGAGGCCACATTCTGTTTTCATTTGCCCAGACCATCTGCCTGATCGTAAATCATTTTCATCATAAGCTGGTTTAGTGCAATGAAAACAACCGATGCTTGGATATCCTCTATCATGTAAAGGATTATAGATTAAATCATTTTTATGAACATATCTCCATACATCCTTCCATGTCCAATGAATAAGCGGGCAAATCTTTACTGAATGGAAGCGTTCATCTTTATTTATAAAATTCACGTGTTTTCTCGTTTCAGATTGTTCACGTCTCAACCCAGATATCCATGCTGCAGATCCTTGTAAGGTTTCATTTAACGGAACGATTTTTCTAATATTACAGCATTGATTAGGATTTTTTTCCCAAAGTTTATCACCATATTGCTCAGCCTGCTCCTCTAACGTAAGCTTAGGCTTTTTCATTTCAACATTTAATTGCGGATATTTTTCTTTCACTTTGTCAATTAATTCATATGTTTCCTTAAAATGAACATCTGTATCTAAAAATACAATTTTTGCATCTGGTTTAACTTTAGAAATTAAATCAATTAAAACAATTCCTTCAATACCGAAACTACAAGCATAGACCACTTCTTCACCATAATGGTTATACGCCCAATCCAAAACGTTTAAAGCACCCTTATACTTTTCATCAACCTCAAAACTTTCGCTTTCTTCTGTCCAATTTTCATAAGTTAGCAATATTATCACCTCTTTCTTACTATATGCATCGTGTTGAAAAACCGTTTATTCATACATTAATAGTCGGAATTAATGGTAAAAATAAATATCTATCCTCAACACAATTTGATTTTGACAATATAAATTTGTCGATAATACATTTTTACCTTTATCATTTTCATCAGTTTTTTAGCATATTACCGATTATCGATTTGCCTCTATGACTCATTTATTTAAACTATTATTCTAGCTTTATTTCATAAGTAAAAGAGAATATGCTATTGATTCAAAATTTTAACACAATTCGGCTAAAAGTCAACCCGAGTTTTTCTATCGGATTAATTTTTTATGAGTAGTTTTCTATTTTCATTTATCTTTCATCCATAATTTATGAATTTTCTTAATACTATCTAGTAAACATATTGTAACGAATATGAAAGGTGTGATTATCTTGTGGATGCATTTCATGAATATTTTTCTATTATTGATCACCTATTACTTTTTTTGTATGAGCATGTCACATCTTTTAATGTATCAATCAAATCAAATGATTCTGAAAGAGATGCGAAAAATAAAACATGCCTACATATTCTATCTACTTGGAACGATTGTCGCCAAAGGTCTTAAAATCCTTAAAGTACCTGAAAAATGGTTTTCTATAGGATACAAATTGTGTTTTTTCATTCTCTCAATTGGATTATTCATGATGATGATCACAAGAATTTCGTAAACATGTTTTCTCACTTTAAGTATGGATAGTAAGTTAATATCTCTATCCATACCTTCTAGCAAATTCAATATTCTCATGTTTAAATAGAAAGTAAACTGTTTATTATGCTTTTTTCAATCTCTCTCCAAATTGATTCATCCTCAATATAGGATTTTTTAAGTCTAGCAATCATTTCGTTTTGCATTTCCTTAAACTCAGGTGAATCTACATTTGGAAGCTTGCTTTTTTCTTGATCAACAAGTTGCTGAATTTTTGCTGCACGCGGTCCCCATACTGCCTGCTCCTGCCCATGCTGGTCAATAAAGATAAATATTGGTATCGAGCGGGAAGTTCCATTTGTTAAATACTGGTCCATTAATTCGAGATTTTGATCTCTTAACAAAAAGCGGACATCCATTTTCAGGACTTCGGCAATTTTTAATAAAATCGGGTTATTAACAAGGGCATCTCCACACCAATCCTCTGTTAAAACGATAACATTAAGTTTTTTTTCCTGAATATTTTTCAGACGTTCAAGCTCATCTTCCTTTACCTGAAATCGGTTATAAATTGAAAGCATCTCATCTTTATTTACAGTCATCTGATTTTTATACTGTTCAAATGTTATGCCTTTTTCATACCAATCATTTAAATTCATAAATTAATCCTCCTATTAAATTTAGCGTTCATTAAGTAGAAAGCTTACTGCTAATTATTGGATGAGCGTGTCAAAAAGACATGCCTATATAAAAAAGCTTTCGTTAAGATTTAATTATAAGAACAAATTGAAGAAAAGCAATTTTTAGCACTTCTTTATCATTTTTTTCGCCATCTTACCATGAAAAAAGCGGTTGGCTACATAGATTAGACATTGCTTCTAATCTATGTAGCCAACCACAGTATAACTAACTATTTAACCATGCTTCTGAAGAAGGATTTTCTCGCCACATTTTTAACTTGTTTATATCCTCATCATCAACATATCCTTCTTTTGCTGCTACTTCAATTAAAGTGTCATAATTGCAAAGAGATTTTGCTTCCACATTTGCTTCAGATAGCTTTTCTTCACCAAGTGTTAAGCCGTAAGTAAAGATCGATACGATGCCTAGAACTTGGCATCCAGCGTCACGTAGCGCACGAACAGCTGTGATAGCACTTCCTCCTGTAGAAATTAAATCTTCTACAACGACAACCTTTTGTCCTTCTTTCACTTGTCCTTCAATTTGATTTCCTTTGCCATGGCCCTTTGCTTTACTGCGTACATAACACATTGGTAAATTTAGTTTATCACTCACCCATGCAGCATGTGGGATTCCAGCAGTAGCAGTTCCAGCAATCACCTCTACATCGGAATAATGTTCCTTTATTAGCTGTGTTAAGCCTTCTGCAATTTGCGAACGAATGTCAGGGAAGGACAATGTTAAACGATTATCACAATAAATTGGTGATTTCAAACCACTCGACCATGTAAAAGGTTCGTTCGGCTGAAGATAGACTGCCTTAATTTTTAGTAATTGCTTTGCGATTAATTGACTCATTTCTCAGTGCCCTCCCACGCTTTTTTCACTTGAAGATATGCTTCATATGGATTTTGCTTCTTCGTAATACTTCTTCCGACAACAATGGCAGTTGACCCAAGAGTACGAGCGAGCTCTGGAGTTGCGATTCTTGTCTGGTCATCTGCTGCATCATCCTTCATCCGAATTCCTGGTGTAACTGTTACAAAAGAAGAGCCTAGCCTTTCACTGATGGCTTCTACTTCGTGAGTAGAGCAGACAACACCTTCTAAACCGCTCTCTTTAGCCATCAGGGCATAATGAAGCACGACATTATTTAATGTTTTATCAATTAAGAGCTCATGTTCAAGCATTGCTTGTGATGTGCTTGTAAGCTGTGTAACAGCAATACATGCTGGCCGTGATTGACCAGCTGGTGTTCCTGCTTCTAAGCCTTCAATAGCAGCTTCCATCATTTTCTTGCCACCTGCTGCATGTACATTTACGATATCAACATTGAGCTTAGCAAGCCCTGTCATTGCTTGTTTTACTGTATTTGGAATATCATGAAGCTTTAAATCAAGGAAGATTTTGTGACCACGTTCTTTAATGTGTGAAATAATTGCCGGCCCTTCCTGATAAAAGAGCTCCATTCCTACTTTGACAAAGAGCTTCTCATCATGAAACTTATTTAAAAAGTCATCTATTTCGGTTTTCCCCTTGAAGTCAAGAGCAATTATAATCGGTCGATCCATATCACTTCCAGCTCCTTCCAACACATTCATTTACATGTTCAAAGCCTAACTCTCTTAATCTATCAGGCAATTGTTGAATAATTTCCGGACATATAAATGGATTAACAAAGTTTGCCGTACCTACTGCTACTGCGCTTGCACCTGCATATAGAAATTCAATGACATCATCTACAGATTGAACTCCGCCCATTCCGATAATAGGTAGCGAAACATTTTGGCTCACTTCGTATATCATACGAAGTGCCACAGGCTTTATCGCTGGACCTGAAAGACCGCCTGTCTTATTTGCAATAACTGGTTTTCCTGTTTTTAAATCGAGCCTCATCCCAATAAGTGTATTTATCATTGTTAATCCATCTGCACCAGCATTTTCAATTGCTTTAGCCATTTCTACAATGTTTGCAACATTTGGTGATAATTTAACATATACAGGAACAGCAGAAACTTCTTTGACAGCCTTTGTTAATTGTGCAGCGATTTCGGGAACCGTGCCAAATGCGATCCCACCTGTTTTTACATTAGGACAAGAAATATTTAATTCAAGCGCATGTACATTCTTTGACTGACTTATTTTTTTAGCAACATATACATAGTCTTCAACTTGTGAGCCTGCAACATTTGCAATAATCGGAACATCAAATTGCTCTAACCAAACAAGCTCTTCTGCAACAACTTTTTCTACACCTGGATTTTGTAAACCAATTGCATTTAGCATACCTGCCTCTGTCTCTGCGACACGGGGTGTAGGATTTCCAAATCGAGGCTCTTGTGTACTTGCCTTTATCATGATTGAACCTAACTGACTTAAATCATAAAGATTACTATATTCTCTTCCAAATCCAAAACAACCGGATGCAGGCATAATCGGGTTTTTAAGCGACAAACCTGGTAATTGTACATCTAACATGATTATAAAACCACCTCTCCGGCCTTAAATACTGGACCATCGCTACAAACTTTTTTATAACTTGTTCCATGAATATCGTCTCCTGTATGACACACACAGGCAAAACATGCACCAATTCCACATCCCATTCTTTCTTCAAGCGATAAGAATAATGGTTTGTTACCAAATTGCTTTTCCAGTGCCTTTAACATTGGCGTTGGACCACATGAATACATGACATCATACTCTAGGTTATAATCGGCAATTGCACTGGTGACAAAACCTTTATAGCCGTATGAACCATCATCTGTTGTAATGATCGTTGTACCAAGCTTCGAAAATTCCTCTTCTAAAAAGACAGCAGATTTAGTTTGAAAACCTAATACATGCTGAACCTTTACACCTTTTGCAGCTAACTGTGTCGATAGCTCATATAATGGAGGAACACCAATTCCTCCACCTACTAATAATGCAGTTTGTCCAGCCTTAGCTTCACCGATAGGAAAACCATGGCCAAGTGGACCTAGTACATCAACTACATCCTCTGCTTGCTTTTTAGAAAGGAGCTGTGTTCCAGCTCCTTCAGCACGGTATATCATCGTAAATTCATTGCGTTCTTTGTTAATTTTTGAAATACTGATAGGTCTTCTTAATAAAGGGGTCGTTCCTTCAGACACTTTTAAATGGACAAATTGTCCGGGTTCGCCCATTTCTGAAACTAAATCTCCCTTTAGTGTTAACTGAAAAATATGTTTTGCAATTTCCTCCTGCTTTGTTACGACCATCAGCTCTTTTTTCATCACGTTAAGCTCACCTCTAGCTGTGCGTTTTTCTTTTGCATCGTCTCAGTAGAAAATGTCATTGATTCTAGCACTCGTAAAATTGCTACAGCCGTATCGAGTGAGGTTAAGCATGGGATTCCGTTTTCTACTGACTCACGGCGAATTTTAAAGCCATCACGAGCCGGTTGTTTCCCTTTCGTCAACGTATTGATTACGAATTGAGCTTCACCCTTGCGAATGACATCTAGTAAATTTGGCTCTTCCGATCCGATTTTATTAACAACTTTTGCAGGGATATTGAATGATTGAATATATTCTGCTGTTCCACTCGTTGCAAGGATTTGATAGCCAATCTCATGAAATCTTTTCGCAATTTCTAATCCTTCTTCTTTGTCCTTGTCAGCAACAGTTAAGAGAACTGACCCATGATTTTTAATTTGGATTCCTGAAGCAACTAATGCTTTATACAATGCCTTTTCTAATGTAATGTCTTTTCCCATTACTTCACCAGTTGACTTCATTTCTGGTCCGAGCGTAATATCAACATTTCTAAGCTTAGCAAATGAGAAGACTGGAGCTTTTACATATACTCCTTGACTTTCAGGGTAGAGACCTGTTTCATAGCCTAATTGAGCTAATTTTGCCCCTAAAATCACCTTTGTTGCTAAATTGGCCATCGGCACACCTGTAATTTTACTTAAAAATGGTACCGTACGACTTGAACGTGGATTTACTTCAAGGACATATACTTCCCCTTTTGAAAGAACAAATTGTATGTTTAATAATCCAATAATATTTAGCCCTTTAGCAAGTTTAATCGTGTAATCAATAATTTTTTCTTTCACGTCGTTTGATAACGATTGTGGAGGATATACTGCGATAGAATCGCCTGAGTGAACCCCAGCGCGTTCAATATGCTCCATAATTCCCGGTATTAAAACTGTATCTCCATCAGAAATTGCATCAACTTCAATTTCTTTACCTGTTAAATATTTATCAATTAAGACTGGATGTTGTGGATTGATTTTCACGGCATTTTCCATATAATGCAATAATTCAGACTCTTGGTAAACAATTTCCATTGCACGTCCACCTAAAACATATGAAGGACGAACAAGTACTGGATAGCCAATCTTACCTGCTATTTTCACAGCTTGCTCTACAGATGTTGCCGTTTTTCCAAGAGGCTGTGGTACTCCTAAGGAAACGAGTGTTTGCTCAAATTTATCTCTGTCTTCCGCACGGTCTAAATCCTCAAGTGATGTACCTAAAATTTTGACCCCTCTTGCTTCTAGTTCACTTGCAAGATTAATAGCTGTTTGTCCACCGAATTGGACGACTACCCCTTTTGGCTTTTCTAAATCGATAATATGCATAACATCTTCAATCGTAAGTGGTTCAAAGTAAAGCATGTCAGATATGCTAAAATCTGTTGAAACTGTTTCAGGGTTATTATTTACGATAATCGCCTCATATCCAGCTTCTTTAATTGCCCAAACAGAATGTACTGTTGCATAATCAAATTCTACCCCTTGACCAATACGGATTGGACCTGAACCTAGAACAACGACACTCTCTCTATCTGAAACAATTGATTCATTTTCATCTTCATATGTGCCGTAGAAATACGGTGTTGCAGATTCGAATTCTGCTGCACACGTATCAACCATTTTATATACTGGGATAATTTCCGCTTGCTTACGGAGTTCATATACTTCCAACTCACTTGTACCCCAAAGCTTTGCGATTTCTGCATCAGAAAAGCCCATTTCCTTCGCCTTTTGAAGGGTAGTAAGTTCAAATGGATTCCCCTTAATTTTATCTTCAAACTTAATAATTTTTTCAATCTTCATTAAGAAGAATAAATCGATTTTACTCCAATCATGAATTTGTTCCTTTGTAACTCCTCTTCTAAATGCTTCTGCAATATAGAACAGACGTTCATCACCAGCTTTACGAATCCGCTTTTCAATCAATTCATTTGTAATGGAATCTGCATCGTTTAATCGTAAATATGAAACATCTGATTCTAAAGACCGCACTGCTTTTAATAGCGATTCCTCTAACGTCCGTCCAATCGCCATTACCTCACCTGTTGCCTTCATTTGTGTACCTAAACGACGGTTAGCTGATTCGAACTTATCGAAAGGCCAGCGCGGAATTTTCGATACAATGTAATCAAGAGCAGGTTCAAAGCATGCATATGTCTTACCCGTAACTGGGTTTTCCATTTCATCAAGTGTTAAGCCAACTGCAATTTTCGCAGCAAGCTTAGCTATAGGGTAGCCTGTTGCTTTTGACGCAAGTGCTGATGAACGGCTAACGCGCGGATTTACTTCAATGATGTAATATTTAAAGCTATTAGGGTCAAGCGCTAGCTGTACATTACATCCCCCTTCAATTTTTAAGGCGCGAATGATTTTTAATGAAACATTCCGAAGCATTTGATATTCCCGGTCACTTAACGTTTGACTTGGTGCAAATACAATTGAATCACCAGTATGTACTCCTACTGGGTCAAAGTTTTCCATATTACAAACAACGATTGCATGGTCATTTGAATCTCTCATAACTTCATATTCAATTTCCTTGAAGCCTGCAATACTTTTTTCCAAGAGGCATTGTGTAACTAGGCTGTTTTTCAAACCACTTGTTACGATTTCAATTAATTCCTCTTCATTTTCACAAATTCCGCCACCAGTACCACCTAATGTATATGCTGGACGAACAATAACTGGATAGCCAATTTGCTCAACAAACGCGAATGCCTCATCTAAATTATGAATAATTTCACTTTCAGGAACTGGCTCATTTAACTCATTCATTAATGTTCTAAAAAGATCACGGTCCTCTGCTTGTTTAATCGCAGAAAGCTTAGTTCCTAAAATTTCGACACCGCATTCTTCTAAAACGCCAGATTCCGCTAATTCAACTGCAAGATTTAGTCCTGTTTGCCCACCTAGAGTTGGAACTAATGCATCTGGACGCTCCTTACGAATGATATTGCTTAAAAATTCTAATGTAAGAGGCTCAATATACACCTTATCTGCTATTTCTGTATCTGTCATAATTGTTGCCGGATTTGAGTTCACTAGCACAACTTCATATCCTTCTTCTTTTAAAGCGATACAAGCTTGTGTACCTGCGTAATCAAATTCTGCTGCTTGACCGATAACAATTGGACCTGAACCGATAACAAGAATTTTATTGATGTCTGTACGTTTTGGCATTATAGAACCCCCTCTTTCTTATTCGCTTCAATCATTTCTAAAAATTGGTCAAATAATCCGTTAGCATCCTCTGGACCTGGTGATGCTTCAGGGTGATATTGTACGGTAAATGCTTTTGCATGCTTATGTTTTAAGCCTTCCACCGTTCCGTCATTTAAAGCAATATGTGTAATTTCCAAATCTGTATTTTCAATTGATGCTTCAGTTACTGTATATCCGTGGTTTTGAGAAGTAATATCAACTTTTCCAGTACTTAGCTCTTTTACTGGATGGTTTGAACCACGATGTCCAAACTTCATTTTTTCCGTGTCAGCGCCACATGCGAGGGCAAATAATTGATGTCCTAAGCAAATCCCAAACAACGGAATTTTCCCTAATATTCCTTTTATCATTTCAATCGCCTCAGGTACATCCTTTGGATCCCCTGGTCCGTTTGAAAGCATGATTCCATCAGGTTTTAATTGCATTACTTCTTCAGCAGTTATCGAATGTGGTACGACAACGATGTCACAATTGCGATTATTTAACTCTCTTAAAATACCGTGCTTCATTCCATAATCAACTAGGACGACACGAGGTCCTCTGCCAGGGCTTGGATAAGCTGTTTTTGTAGAGACAGTTTGTACTTGATTAGTAGGTAGTTCTGTTCCCTTAAGTTTGCTAATTACTTCATCTGGATTTGCATCAGCCGAACAAATCGCACCTTTTAACGTACCGTACATTCTAATAATTCTTGTTAATTTTCGAGTGTCGATCCCGCTTATCCCAGGAATGTTTTTCATTTTAAAATATTCATCTATTGTGTATTCATTTCTCCAGTTTGATGGATAATCACAAAATTCCTTGACGACAAACCCATTAATGAAAGGGGATATCGTTTCAAAGTCATCACGGTTTATTCCGTAATTACCAATTAAAGGGTATGTTAATGTTACAATTTGTCCACAGTAAGAAGGATCTGATAGGATTTCTTGGTAACCAGTCATCCCTGTATTAAATACAACTTCACCAAAATTTTCTTTATCACTTCCAAAAGCTTCTCCTAAAAATACTGTTCCATCCTCTAAAATTAACTGTCTTTTCATACAGTGATGCCTCCCTTTTCCCAAACGATGTTTCCATCAACAATAGTTAATGTTGGCCAGCCCTTACATGCCCAGTCCTTAAATGGTGTGTTTTTCCCTTTTGAGAGGAAGTTGTCTGGGTCGATTTTTGCCTCAGTATCTAAGTCAATGACTGTTAAATCAGCAACATCGCCAACTTGTAAAGTTCCAACAGTTAATCCAAATGCTTCTGCAGGTTTAACTGTTAAAAAGTTAATTAGCTGCTTTAACGTAAATTTTTTTGTTAAAACAAAGTGTGTATAAAGCAATGGAAATGCTGTCTCTAGGCCGACAATCCCAAATGGGGCCAACTGCATTCCCTCAGCCTTTTCCTCTAAAGCATGTGGTGCATGGTCTGTTGCGATAAAGTCAATCGTCCCATCTAAAAGACCTTCAATTAAAGCTTCTTGGTCTTCCTTCCCTCGTAACGGAGGATTCATTTTAAAATTCGGGTCTAACCCTGGTATATCGTCTTCACATAGTAAAAGATGATGTGGTGTTACTTCTGCTGTTACGCGAATTCCTGCACGCTTTGCATCCCTTACTACACGTACAGACTCCTTAGTACTAATGTGACAAACATGGTAGTGACAGTCTGCAGCTTCTGCAAGTAAAATATCTCTTGCAATATGTACAGACTCACATACTGATGGAATTCCATTTATTCCATGCTTTGCTGAGAACTTACCTTCATGGACTGAACCTTTATTTATTAATGTATTCTCCTCACAGTGGGCAACGATTGAAGCACCAATTGAAGCAGCCTTTTTCATTGCTTCTAACATTTTTCCAGCAGATTGAACACCAACACCATCATCTGTAAAGGCAAATGCTCCTGCTTCTTTAAGCGCCGCAAAATCTGTTAGTTCTTCACCAAGCTGTCTAGTCGTAATTGAGGCATATGGAAGTACCTTTACGACAGCAGTTTCTTTAATACGATTTTGTAGCCATTCCATCTGTTCTTTTGTATCAGGTACTGGGCGAGTATTTGGCATTGGAGCAATCGTCGTAAATCCACCTTTTGCAGCACTTTTCGTTCCAGTTTCAATTGTTTCCTTATGCTCTCCACCTGGCTCTCGTAAATGTACATGTAAATCGATAAATCCTGTAGAAATTAGTTGACCGTCTACAGGAACAACTCGATAACCGTCTACTGGTAAATTTTCGCCTATTTCTGTAATTTTTCCGTTTTCAACCTTAATGTCTACTTTATTGAACTCACCTTGATTATCTACCACTAAGCCGTTTTTAAGAATAAATGACATGTCCATCTACCTCCTGATTATTTTGAACTTGTTGTAAAGCCCTTTTCAAAATCGCCATTCTTACATAAACTCCATTTTCCATTTGCTTAAAGATTCTCGAACGTTCACATTCTATTAAATCACTATCAATCTCAACGTTTCGATTCACTGGAGCTGGGTGCATAATAATTGCATTTGGCTTCATTTGATTTTCTCTTTCCTTCGTTAAACCGAATTCTTCTAAATAATTAGCTGGATTTGTTTTTTCATTATGTCGTTCATGTTGAATACGTAGGAGCATGACAACATCTGATTGCTTAATCGCCTCATCAACCTCGACGTATTCCCCGTATAGATTAAATGCGTCTTGCCATTCCGAAGGACCGGAAAAAAGTACTCGAGCACCTAATCTTGTTAAAACTTCAGCATTCGAACGAGCAACACGGCTATGGCGAATATCTCCATGTATGGATACCGTTAAATCTTTAAATCTTCCAAACTCCTGTTTTATCGTTAATAAATCTAATAAAGATTGAGAGGGATGATGACCACATCCATCACCTGCATTGATAATTGGTATTGAAACCTTTCCAATCAACTCCTCAAAAAAATGATCTTCCTGATGTCGAATGACTACAGCATTTGCCCCGATAGATTCTAACGTTTTGACAGTGTCGTATAGCGTTTCACCTTTTTGAACACTTGAATGCTCCGCAGCAAAATTTAAGACTTCTAGACCTAATCTTTTTTCAGCCACTTCAAAACTAAATCGTGTTCTAGTACTCGGCTCAAAAAACAGGTTTGAAACAAATACTAAATCAGATGGTCTCCAGCCCTTTCCTGTTTTATATCTTTCTGCATCCTCAAGAATTGAAAATATCTCTTCATTTGATAGCTGATTCATTGTCAGTAGGTTTGTCATACCCATTCTCTCCTTTATTTGAAAGCAATTTTACTTTCAAATGGCATTTATTGTATAAAAAAACACCCTGTTTTGAATAAACAGGGTGTAAAAAGGTAGAGCAAATCTAGGTATCCCTATACCTTTTCCTTGCCTTACACCCTTCAAAGCCTCTCTGGACTTTTCTTAAAAGATTTAAGCAACTTTCATTATGCATGTTCATTTTTAATTGTTTCATCATCCTTTTGTGGAAGGACTAAGTTTAATACAATCCCGATAATTGCGGCTAACGCCATTCCGTGTAAATCAAAGCCACCATACTTAATCGTTGCTTCACCTATTCCAATAACTAGAATAACTGAAGAGATAATCAAGTTTCGTTTACTGCCTAAATCAAGCTTGTTTTCAATCATTATTCTTAATCCAGAAGATGCGATAATACCGAATAATAGGATTGATACTCCACCCATAACAGGTGTTGGAATCGTGCTTATGAAGGCAGATATTTTCCCGATGAAGCCAAAGACGATTGCTAATACCGCGGCACCAGCTAAGATAAATACGCTATAAACTCTTGTAATCGCAAGGACACCGATATTTTCACCATACGTAGTATTTGGCGGTCCGCCGATTAGAGCTGCAATCATTGTTGCGACTCCATCTCCCATGATTGAGCGGTGAAGCCCTGGTTCTTTAATAAAATCTCTTTTTACTACATTTCCTAATACTAATTGGTGACCGATATGCTCAGAAATCGTTACAACACATACAGGTACCATTAGTAAGATAATATCCATATTTATCGATGGTGTATAATCAACGAATGGCAAGATAAAATTAGGTGCTTGTAGCCATTTCGCTTCAATTACTGTTGAAAAATCAATGATACCAATTGCTAGTGAATATAAGTATCCCCCTGCGATACCGATAAGAACAGGGATGAGATTGAAAAATCCTTTAAAAAAGATTGATGCAATAATTGTAATAAGCAATGTAATAATTGCTACCGAGAAATAT
Source organism: Metabacillus sp. 22489 (assembly GCF_052044855.1). Classification (NCBI taxonomy): domain Bacteria; kingdom Bacillati; phylum Bacillota; class Bacilli; order Caryophanales; family Bacillaceae; genus Metabacillus; species Metabacillus sp. 22489. The sequence goes on along the minus strand of NZ_JBQENT010000026.1, from coordinate 51,145 downwards.
TGAAGACTATATTCCTCACCGTTTAAGGTCGCCATATCTACTGCTGTTCCCGCTAAACCTAATCCAATGACGATAATGACTGGCCCGACAACAACTGGTGGTAAGATTTTCATAATCCATTTATGACCAGTACCTTTAATAATTAAAGCGATAATGCCGTAAACTAAACCACTTAGGAAGCTCCCTACAAGCGCTGCACCAACTCCACTTGATGCCTTTGCTACGATTATCGGAGTGATAAACGCAAAAGATGACCCTAAATATGCTGGTACTTGACCTTTTGTTATGAGCATGAATGCTAACGTTCCTAATCCACTAGATATGAGTGCTACTGCTGGGTCTAAATCAACAAGATATGGGACTAGAATTGTTGAGCCAAACATTGCAAACAAATGCTGGAAGCTCAATGTAAGCCATGTTAATAAATTTGGTTTATCTTTTATATCTAATACGATTTGTTGTTCTTTCACGTTTAGGACCTCCACTTTTGAGAAATATTCATGTTAGTTAGTATGTGTGAAATGGATAAACAAAAAACCTCTTTGCGAAGCATGCAAAGAGGTACAAAAAGGTAAGCCAATCGTGTTTCGACCGATTGATCCTTTTGTTCCCCTTTGTCGCCTCACTGGACGATTATTAAAAGGGTTAATTATTATCATGTATTGTAACTTGGTCTTTATTATCTTGTTCTTGAAGCTCGACAACAATTTTCTCAGAGCTTGAAGTAGGTATATTTTTCCCTACATAATCTGCACGAATTGGTAGTTCCCGATGACCGCGGTCAACTAACACTGCTAGTTGAATATTTGCTGGTCTACCAATATCAACTAATGCGTCCATTGCAGCTCGAACCGTTCGACCTGTATATAAAACATCATCAACTAAGATTACTTTTTGATTTGTAACATCAACTGGAATATCTGAACCTTTAACAAGTGGCTCTTGATTCTTCGTTTTTTTCGTTAAATCATCACGATATAGTGTTATGTCAAGTTCCCCGATCGCGATTTTATTTCCCTCAATTTGCTCAATTCGCTCTGCAAGTCTTTTTGCTAAGTGAATTCCGCGAGTTTTTATCCCTACTAAAACACTATCTTCAATGCCTTTATTTCTTTCAATAATTTCATGTGCAATTCTTGTTAATGCTCTTCTAATTGCTTGCTCATCTAAAACAACTGCTTTTTGAGACATTTCTTCATCTCCTCTCGTTACTTAATTTATCCTTGTAGCTGGATGAAAAAGTAAGCTATAAAAAGAAAACCCCTCTCACCGTACAGTGAGAGGGATTACGAACTTTTGTTTAGAGCATAGTACTTTTTTAAGTACTATAGCCTAATTTCCGCTTTCCTTCTCAGCCTCTCGGGACTGTGTTAAAGGTTCTTATTAAGTTAAACCTATTATCACAAAATTGTAGAATCGTGTCAACAATTTTTTTAAGATAATAATTCCGACGTTTGTTCTAGCATTTTTAAAGTTGGCTCTTTAATCGAATTTCCTTTAATACTTCTTCAAAATCATTCGGTAAAGGAGCTTCAAACTCTAAGTATTCCTTTGTTCTTGGATGAATAAAGCCTAAAATACCTGCATGGAGTGCTTGTCCATTTATTTGTAACGTTTTTTTCGGACCATATTTTGGATCTCCAACTAAAGGAAAGCCAATGTATTTCATATGTACACGAATTTGATGAGTTCTTCCAGTTTCCAATTGACATTCAACAAATGTATAGTCATGAAAACGTTCTAAAACTCGAAAATGTGTAACTGCTTCTTTACTGCTTACATTTGTAACAGTCATGCTTTGACGATCTGTTTTGTCACGGCCAATCGGGGCATTGATCGTCCCGTTATCATGTGGGATACTCCCATGGACAATTGCTTTATATCTTCGCGTTACCGTTTTATTTACTAGTTGGTCTACTAATGATTCGTGTGCCAGATCATTTTTGGCAACCATGAGAAGGCCTGATGTATCTTTATCAATTCGATGAACAATTCCTGGGCGTAATACTCCATTAATTCCAGATAAATCTTTACAATGTGCCATTAACCCATTTACCAATGTACCAGACATATGTCCAGGTGCTGGATGCACAACCATTCCTTTTGGTTTATTGACAACAAGAACATCTTCATCCTCATAATAAATATCTAAATCCATTTCCTCTGCGACTACATCTAACGGCTCTGGTTCAGGAATATGAATGACAATATGATCATCGATTTGACATTTATAATTCGTTTTCACTACAGCTTCATTTACTTTTACAATTCCTTCTTTAATCCACTGCTGAACCTGAGTTCTTGACCATTCTTCATTATAAGTAGACAGAAATTTATCAATCCGTTCATTTTTATGTTCTTCAGTTACACGTAAATCTACGATGTCCATTAAGCTTTCTCCTTCTCTTTTTTCCCTTCAATAAACAGCATATAAATAAATAATAGAACTACTCCGACACATAGAGCAGAATCTGCCACATTAAATATTGGGAAATCATATGTAAAAATATATGTATTAATAAAATCAACAACTTCTTTTCTAAACAAGCGGTCAATAAAGTTACCAATTGCCCCACCAAGCATTAGACCTAGCGCAATTCCCATTAGCTTACTACCATTAGTATGTTTTTGGATGTAGTAAATAATACCGATAATAACAACCGTTGTAATCAAGTAGAAAAACCACATTTGCCCTTGTAATATTCCCCAAGCAGCACCTCTATTTCGATGTGAGGTTATATAAAGGAAATTTTCTATAATCGGTATATTCTCACCTAGCTCCATATTCTTTACAACTAACCATTTCGTTAATTGGTCAATCCCAATAATAATAGCTGCAATTATGTAATAAAAATACAATGTTTCCCCAACTTTCCTTTATTCTATTGATAAAGCAACAAGTATTACCCAACTTGAATTGTACCATATGCAACAACTCATTGAAAATAGAATCACAATGGGGACAGTCCCCAAAACTAAAAAAAGTTTTGGAAACCTTTATTTTAAAGGTATTTGGAAAAACGAAAGGGTAATAAAATTGAAAAATGTCCTGCAAAAGCACTTCATTTGGGGACTGTCCCCCAAATGAAGTTAAAAATATGATTCATCATAAGTGTAGTCATATTGTGGTAATGATTTTCGCTCGTATAGTTCTTGGAAGTAAAAATCATATTTTGTTCTTGCAGTAGGAAGTATTCTTAACTTTTCAAAAGGAATTTCTTCACCAGTTTCTTCACAATATCCGTATATCCCTTTATCCATTTTAAGTAAGGCTCGTTCTACATCTTGAAGTTCTTCTTTTATATGATGGATTAGAGTATTGTTTTTCGCTTGATCATCATTTGTCATTTCAAACATACTGTGATCAAATAATCTTGCACGTAATTCTTCTCTCATCACTTGCAATTCATACCGGATTCCATAATATTTATTCAAGATGGACAACTCCTTAATCCTTCTCATGATGTAACATTAGTGTATCCTTCAAAAACCAACCTCACCCTGTTAAGAATTTTCCTGTGAAAGAAATCCATGCTATCTAATTCGTTTGTATAGTGAATGACTATTTTTTACCCCTCATTTTCATATGTGAAACATGAAGAATGAAAAATGGGCTTTTTAAAACGGACTTAATCATGATCAGGCTTCAAGCAAAAAAAGGGACAGTCCCCAAAAATTCTCATCCTGTTAAAAGGATTATATTTCTGAGAACTATCCCTATCAATTATGTCTTAATAATGTTCTTTTACAATTGTCGCACAGCGTGGACATAGTGTTGGATGCTCTGCGTCTTGACCAACTTCAGGTGTCACAATCCAACAACGCTCACATGTTTCACCTTCAGCTTGGTTAATAACAATTTTAACAGTATCAAAACTTTGTGCATTGTCTGGAGCTGTATTGTAATCTCCAGCAATTTCAAATCCTGAAACAATGAAAAGCTGTTTTAAATCTTCTTTAACAGATAAAAGCAATTCCTTCGCTTCCGCATTAGGGTATAGCGAGATACTTGCTGTTAATGATTTTCCAATGACTTTTTCATTTCGCGCAACTTCTAATGCCTTCAAAACATCATCGCGTAACGACATAAACATATCCCATTTCTTCTCTAATTCATCTGCGTTAGGATATTGTTTCTCTTCAGGCATATCAACAAGTTGAACACTTTCTTCCGCAACAAATTCAATATGCTCCCAAACTTCATCAGCCGTATGTGGAAGAATAGGTGTCACAAGTTTAACTAGAGACAGCAATGTTTCATAAAGTACCGTTTGGATTGCTCTACGCTCTTCATTCTCTTTTGACTCGATATATAAGACGTCTTTTGCAAAATCAAGATAGAATGAACTTAATTCAATCGTACAGAAATTGTGAACTGCATGATAAATTGCTGCAAATTCATATTGTTCATACGCTTCCTTAACACGACTAACGAGCTTGTTCAATTTCACAAGCATATATCTGTCAACTTCTCTAAGGTTTTCAAGCTTAACAGAATCTGTATTTGGATTAAAATCAGATAAATTACCAAGTAAGAATCGGAAAGTATTTCTAATTTTTCGATAAACTTCGGCAACTTGTTTTAAGATTGCATCAGATACTCTAACATCAGCTTGATAATCAACTGACGCTACCCATAATCGTAAAATGTCTCCACCTAATTGTTTCATAACTTTTTCAGGTACAACGGTGTTTCCTAATGATTTACTCATTTTACGCCCTTCGCCATCTAAAGCAAACCCATGACTTAATACACCTTTGTATGGTGCTTTACCTGTTACAGCAACAGCAGTCGAAAGTGAGGAGTTAAACCATCCACGATATTGGTCTGAGCCTTCTAGATATAAGTCAGCAGGTCGTTGTAGTTCTTCTCTTTCTAATAGAACTGCTTGATGTGAAGAACCTGAATCAAACCAAACATCCATAATATCATTTTCTTTCGTAAAGATACCATTTGGACTTCCAGGGTGTGTGAATCCTTCTGGGAGTAAGTCCTTTGCTTCACGCTCAAACCAAACATTTGAACCATGCTCTCTAAATAGGTTTGATACATGTTCAATCGTTTCGTCTGTAATAATTGGCTCACCGTTTTCTGCATAGAAAACTGGAATTGGTACACCCCATGCACGTTGTCTTGAAATACACCAGTCACCACGGTCACGCACCATATTATAGAGTCTAGTTTCTCCCCATGCTGGAACCCATTTTGTTTCGTTAATTGCAGCTAATAAGTCCTCACGGAAATCTTTAATTGATGCGAACCATTGTGCTGTTGCCCGGAAAATCGTTGGTTTTTTCGTTCTCCAGTCATGTGGATATGAGTGAGTAATAAATTGAAGTTTTAATAAAGCTCCAACTTCCTGTAATTTTTCAGTAATGGCTTTATTGGCATCATCATAGAATAAACCAGCGAAGCCTTCAGCATCCTCTGTCATGTATCCTTTTTCATCAACTGGACATAAAACATCTAATCCATATTGTTGACCAATGATAAAGTCATCTTCCCCATGACCTGGAGCAGTATGAACACATCCTGTTCCACCATCACTTGTAACATGTTCACCTAGCATAACTAATGAATCACGATCATAAATAGGATGCTTCGCAACGATGCGATCAAGTTGACTGCCCTTTAATGTACGATCAACCGTGAAATCTTCCCAACCAATCGTTTGTGCAACAGATTCAACTAATGCTGAAGCAACAACATATTTTTCATTATTTACAGCTACAACGCTATATTCAAGTTCTGGATGAACTGAAATACCTAAGTTAGCTGGTATTGTCCATGGAGTTGTTGTCCAAATAATAATCTTCTCATCTGTAGAAAGGACTCCTTTTCCATCTTTAACAGGGAAAGCAACATAAATAGATGGTGAGCGTTTGTCCGCATATTCAATTTCTGCTTCAGCAAGCGCAGATTCACTTGACGGAGACCAATAAACAGGTTTTAAGCCTTTATAAATATAACCTTTTTTTGCCATTTCCCCGAAAACTTTAATTTGCTGCGCCTCATAAGCAGGTGTTAATGTAACATATGGATTATCCCAATCACCACGAACACCTAAACGTTTAAACTGTTCACGTTGCCCATTAATTTGCTGCCAAGCGTATTCTTCACATAGTTTACGAAACTCCGCAACAGACATCTCTTTTCGTTTAACCTTCTTATTCTTTGTCAATGCAGTTTCAATTGGTAAACCGTGAGTATCCCAACCTGGAACATATGGTGCTGAGTAACCGCTCATTGATTTATAGCGGATAATAAAGTCCTTTAAGATTTTATTTAAAGCATGCCCCATATGAATATCACCATTCGCATATGGTGGTCCATCATGCAAAATAAATAATGGACGGTCTTTCGTACGTTCCTGTACTTTTTTGTAAATGTTCATCTTTTCCCATTTTTCCTGCATAACAGGTTCTCTGTTTGGAAGATTTCCACGCATCGGAAAATCTGTTTTTGGCATAAGAAGGGTATCTTTATACTCCATTAACTTTTCCTCCATTTCTTTAATAAACACAAAAAAACCTTCACATCCCACAAGGGACGAGAAGGTTTATCTCGCGGTACCACCCTATTAGATTAATTTTAATCATTAATCCACTCAAGCATTCGTAACGAGAATGATACGCCATTGCTTACTTATGTATGTTCAGCAAGGAACTCTAGGGTGATCTTCATCCTTTAACCTTATATCGAGCTTGCACCGTCCTCGATTCGCTTAAATAAGGGAGCTTAAAGGATTACTATCCCTTTCACCGTTTTCTTTCGATATTCACGTATTAAAAGCTTTTCACACGTCTACGTTAAAGTATTATATGCGAAAAAATAAAATAAAGTCAAGGCTTAGCTTTTTGTTTCTTCTTCTTCGCCAAAAATAGGCTCAACCTCGTATTCTAACAAGTGATCCCAATCATCATTTTTTAATAGGTCAAGCTGCGCCTCAATTAACATTTGGAAACGAGTTCTAAAAACTTTTGATTGTTTCTTAAGCTCTTCAATTTCCATTGCAATTTTACGCGACTTTGCCAATGCCTCATTTATAATACGGTCTGCGTTCTTTTCCGCTTCTTTAATAATTAGCTTTGATTCCTTTTGAGCATTACGCTTTACATCTTCTCCGGCCTCTTGAGCGATGATTATTGATTTATTCAATGTCTCTTCAATATTCGTAAAGTGACCTAGCTTCTCTGTAAGTTCCGTAACCTTTATTTCTAGATCTTTCTTCTCGCGGATGACCATTTCATAATCTTTAATTACTTGATCTAAAAACTCATTTACTTCATCTTCATCATATCCACGAAATCCTTTACTAAATTCCTTGTTATGGATATCTAATGGTGTTAAAGGCATGGATGCCACCTCCAATATGTAGTGAAATAGTTAATCCTTGTCACATTATAAATCATAATTCGACAAGATTGTTATATTTCCTGCTTTTTTTATTAAATTATTTTATCTTTCCCACTTGGTAATTTTAAAAACAAAATCAAGTATACTTTATCATGACCATTCAATTATACAATTATTTATATTTTGAAATGATGATTTTATAGCGATCCTTTTTCGTTTTCCCTTCAACTGAAGTAATTTTACTTCTGCCAAAGCCGCGAATAGAAAGGGTATCTCCTTCTCGACATTCAAAGGATGTCTCTTCAACTGGCTTCCAATTCACTTTTACGAGACCATTTTCAATAAGCGGTTGGAGTTTTTGTCGAGAAATATTGTATATCGCAGAGCCAATTACATCAAGACGCATAGAAGCAACTGTTGTAACAAGCTCTTGTTTTTCTTCGTTACTAACGATAAACTCTGTAAGACTCCGTTCCTTCAAATTTATCTTCGCTTTTCCGATTTCATGAAAATTCACTTTTAAATAATCTGAAATTTCAGCGGCACAAATAAATTGAACGACATCATCATGAAAGCGAATATCTCCAAATTTGGCTCTCTTTAAACCTAAACCCATCATTGAACCAAGAACATGTCGATGCTGTAATTGAATAAATTTACTAGCATACTGGATTTCAAATAGAGTAAGCTTAAAATCCTCTTGTTCAACCTGATAATAATCTGGGTATAAAAAAGCTCTTTTTCTCTCGGTATCCTCTGCCCCACCAAAAAAAGCAACCTTTACGTCCAAATGTTCGCCAATCACCGATGATACGATTTCTTGTTCTCTAGGGTCTAAAAAATCCGTTAGTTTCGGGGAATAATGGTGTTCTACAGTTTCCTTCCATTCAAGAACTTGATCTATAAAATGTCGTTCATCTTTACGGAAGTGCTGATATATATTCTCCATGTATTTAAGACAACTCCATTTTTAGTTACATGTATTTATATTGATGCAGAAAAAAAAGGACCTAAATAGTCCTTAAGCTATCATTGAAAATAATGAAACAAGACCGGCTTGCGCCAATTTTAAAGCAAAAAGTGCTACGATTGGCGAAATATCAATCATACCGCCGATCGGAGGAATGATTTTTCTAAAAGGCTCTAAATATGGTTCACAAAGCTTCGCTAATATTTCGCCAAAGCCAGACTCTCTTGCACCTGGAAACCACGAAAGCAAAATGTACACGACAATCACATAGGAATAAATTGTAATTGCTTGATTAATGATAATAAAGATTAAATCCATCGTTAGCCTACCACCTTTGATGATCTTCGTCTGAGACAAACTCAGAAATCGAGCCAGATACATCTACATTATCTGGAGTGCAAAGAAAAATGTTCGTGCCAATACGCTGTATATCTCCGCCAATTGCATATACTGTCCCACTTAAGAAATCTACAATTCGTTTCGCCTGATCTTTTTGAATACTTTGAAGGTTAACAACAACTGCTCGACGATTTTTTAGTTGATCAGCAATTTCTTGTGCTTCGGCATATACCCTCGGTTCACTTAAGATAACTTTAGATGATTTTTGAATACTTTGCAAACTTACAACATTTTGTTTAGACGTTTGCGGCTGTGTTTTTTGCGGCATAGGCTGTTGTTGCTCATATTCTATTTCTGATTGTTCCTCTTCATTTTCCATATATTCATATTCTTCATCCTCTAATGCAAAAAAACTTTTAAATCTATTTTTAATTGACATTGTTATACACCTCCAGTTTCTTTTCCAACAAGTGAAGTGCCGATTCGAATAAAAGTAGCCCCTTCTTCAACAGCAATTTCATAATCATTTGACATCCCCATTGATAACTCAAGACATGGGGCATTTTCCAAATTTAATGCTTGAACATCTTTTTGCAGCTTCTTTAACTGTCTAAAGCATGTCCTAATTGTATCCACATCATCAGTAAAAGGAGCCATCGTCATTAACCCAACTATTTGAACCGAAGATAATGTTTCAAGTTCCTTAATAAAATCGATCACTTCATCTGGCGATATCCCATGCTTTGAAGCCTCTCCGGAAACATTAACTTGGACAAAGCACTTTACTAATTTTTCCGCTCTTTTATCAATTTCCTTTGCAAGTGAAAAGCGATCTAAAGAATGTATGTATTCAACCTTATCAATGATATTTTTCACTTTACGTGTTTGTAATGAGCCAATGAAATGCCAAACTGCATCATCTCCAAGCTCAGCATACTTATCGTTTAATCCTTCATCCCGATTTTCACCTAAATGAATGACACCGGCATCAATTGCTGCTTTAGCACGGTCAATACTAACATATTTTGTAACAGCAATTACTTTAATTTCATCGGGATTACGCCCAATTCTCTCACATATTTTTTGAATATTACTCCGTATTGTTTGATAATTTTCTTGCACATTCATTTTTAAAGTTAAGCCTCCCTATTTATCCCAATAAAGCTTAACATTCGACCGGTTTTCCCATCGTCGCGGCGATGTGAGAAAAATAACTCCTTTTCACAACTGGTACAAAGACGAGAAACCATAATATTTTCTTCCTTTATTCCTGATTCCAACAGTAAATTCTTGTTAAGCTGCTTTAGATTTAATTTATATTGATTAGATGAGATCTGCACATATGGACTAGGATATTCTTGGAGTTTTAATTCTTGAATGGCGGTGATAACCTTATCATCAACAATATAACAACACCCTCCAATTGAAGGTCCTATTACAGCCATTATTTCACTTGGATTTACTCCTTCTCTATCAATCCATGTTTTCACCATTTCTCCACCAATATTTTTAACAGTACCTTTCCATCCAGCATGGGCAAGCCCTATTAACTCTCGATTCGGTTCCAAAAAATATAGTGGTACACAATCAGCGAAACATAATGATAGCATGATATTCGGGTTGTGCGTATAAAATCCATCACATTTTGGTATTCCTTGTTCGTACGACAATAGTCCTCTGCCACGGTCACGATCCGTAATTGCTTCAATCCGATTTCCATGGACTTGTTCGGCAAATACCCAATTTTCATAAGGGATTGATGTTTTCGATGAGATTATTTTTCTATTGGTTATACAATCATTTTGATCATCTTGAACATGTAAACCTAGATTTAAGGAAGAGTAATGATTCTTACTTACTCCACCTAGCTTTGTCGTAAATCCAACCTCAAGTCCCTTAATTTTAGATATCCATTTCTCAATTGTTAGAAACGACTTGTCATTTTGTTGAAAAGGTTCTGAAATCATTTATCAATTCAACCCTTTTTTTCGACATATTCTTAATGTTTTTTAGCTTTAAAAGCTAATTATAGTCTATCATCATTTATTTTACCACATCTTACACACTTCGTTTAGATTGATTAAAAAATTATTCACTTTCACTCTCAATTTGTCGATTCATTCTTATTAAAATGACGTCTTCACCAATTTTTACAATATTCCTCCATGGAATGACAAGCTCTTCGTCCTTTCCAAAAAAACCTAACATTTTCCCTTGCCCATTTATAATAATCGCTTGTATTTTACCGGTTGTCACATTAATATCAAAATCTCCAATATTTCCAAGCTTTTTGCCATCAGATACATTTACAACATCCTTCGTTTGAAATTCAGATATATACATAAAAACGCCACCTTTATATTCATAATAGACGAATGTTTCTCTATTACATATCTATGATTAAGGTGGGATAAACTATTCAATGTTTTAAATATTTTTCCAATAGCTATAAACAAGATTTAAATATTAGCGTATGTGAAAGATTATTGTTGATTTTAAATACTTTGTCTTTTGGAGCGGAAGGTTTAAGACTCTGGCTAAAGAATAACTTGTCAAAGTAAGGCTCCATAGACATTTGATGCCCAAGCAACCCTGACCTCCCGCGGAAAGCGAATACCTGCAGTGGAAATTAACAACATCGTGTAACTGTGGTAAATGTTAAATAAAAAGACTACTCAAACATGAGCAGTCTTAGTTTTGAATATTTTTATTCATTTGTTTAATTGCTGCCTTTTCCAATCTTGAAACTTGAGCTTGAGAAATGCCAATTTCTTCAGCCACTTCCATTTGTGTTTTACCTTGAAAGAAACGTTTTCTCAGAATGAGCTTCTCACGACTATTAAGTTGTCTTATACCTTCCTTTAATGCTAATTCTTCAATCCATTGAATATCACGATTTTTTTCGTCGCTCAATTGATCCATAACGAAGATTGGATCCCCACCATCATTATAAATAGGTTCAAATAGAGATACTGGATCCTGAATGGCATCTAACGCAAAAACAATTTCTTCATGTGGAACATCCAGAACCTTTGAAATTTCTTCTGCTGTTGGCTCTCTAGATGTTTCACTCATTAAACGTTCACGTACTTGAAGTGCTTTATAAGCAATGTCTCTCAGTGATCGGGACACACGAATTGGATTATTATCCCTTAAATAACGGCGAATTTCACCTATTATCATTGGTACAGCATATGTTGAAAATTTGACGTTTTGGCCTAAATCAAAATTATCAATTGATTTCATTAATCCAATGCAGCCAACTTGAAACAAATCATCAACAAATTCTCCTCTGTTGTTAAATCGCTGGATTACACTAAGTACCAATCTTAAGTTGCCATTCACCAGCTCTTCTCGTGCTGATAAGTCTCCGTTTTGCATTTGCTTAAATAGCTCTCTCATTTTCTCGTTTTTAAGAACTGGAAGCTTTGAGGTGTCTACTCCACAAATTTCGACTTTATTTCTTGTCACATCTTTCCCTCCTAACAGGAGTTGCTGTACAGTGTTAAGTATCTCCTCGGTAGGAAAAAATATGCACAAGCATTCTCAGTAAGAGGGACAAAAATAGACCTAGTTATAGATAAAACAAGGGAAAAATCAGGAATAAATTTTTTTTACACCATTTTATTAAATTCTTTTTGTAGCCGCTTGATAATCCGCTTTTCAAGCCTTGAAATATAAGATTGGGATATACCTAGCATATCTGCTACATCTTTTTGTGTTTTTTCTTCTCCACCTTGTAGACCAAAGCGTAACTCCATAATTTGCTTTTCTCGATCATTCAGCTGTTGCAACGCCTTCATAAGTAATTTCCGATCAACATTTGCTTCTAAATCCTTAGTAATGATATCATCCTCTGTTCCTAATACATCAGACAATAAAAGTTCATTTCCATCCCAATCAATATTCAATGGCTCGTCAAAGGAAACCTCTGAGCGTAGCTTATTATTTCGACGTAAATACATTAATATTTCATTTTCAATACAACGGGATGCATATGTAGCAAGCTTAATTTTCTTCTCTGGATTAAACGTATTTACTGCCTTAATTAATCCTATTGTTCCAATACTTATTAAATCCTCGATATTGATTCCCGTATTTTCAAATTTCCGTGCAATATATACCACTAATCGTAAATTACGCTCAATTAATATCGATCTCGCAGCTTGATCACCACTAGGTAATTTTTGTAATAATATTTCCTCTTCTTCTTTTGAGAGAGGAGGAGGTAGCGCTTCACTTCCTCCGATGTAATAAACCTCGTCTGTTTTGATGCCTAATTTAATTAGTAATTTGTACCATAAATATGTAAGACGTAACTTAAACTTTTTCATTTTCCTCCCCCTTCGCATTTTTAATAATAGTCAGCTTATTCTTATCATCAATATCAAGATAGCTAATACTATATATTTGACACTGTTCCATTTGTTTAATGTATAAAAACAATGATTTAGAGTATGATAAGATTAAAGGATTCCTCATATTAAGATACTTGTTCCATTACATGTCCTTGTAGCATTTTAGGGTGAATGATGCATTCATACTCATCCTCTGAAGATAACTTTGTACGATTTAATCCAACAATCGTTTTTTGCACTTTAATTTTCTCATCCTTCGTTTCAATTACTACTTCATCTGGTTTAAATCCTAATAAAAATTTATTTTCGCTTCCTACAACTCGATAAGGAATAATACGTATACGATGTTCCCAAGGATGTGATTGCTCATTATTACTTAATGACTCCATTACATCTTCTTGAATTGCTTGATTTACTAATGGCTCCGGAATAAAGTGACTTGCTTTTAATGTGTCGATAATCATAACCGGACTTCTTGTTATAGGATCATAAAGCTGATTCCCGCTATCTACTAGACCCCTTAATGTCAATTCGCATTCATCTACCTTTATCGTTACATTAACCAATTGTTCAAAATGGATTTTCTTCGTTTCTAATCCTTCAATTCTATTTCTAGAAAAAATCCATAGCATCGGGAATCCTACGATTACGAATATCCAACTAATAGGATGTCCAAATCCCGTTGAATTTGTCATTAAGACCCCATTTAAATAGCTCATTTCAGATTGTAAAAAATAATGTACCCCTATCATTCCGCCACCAACAAGAAAGGTAACAAAATAAAAGGTTAATAAGCTTTGAACAAAAAATCGGAATCGTTTAAAACCAAATGCAATCCAAACCATTAATACTGAGACAAACATCTTTCCAAATGGATGGCTTGCAAATAACGATAATGGTGTAAACAACATAATGACAATACTTGAACCTAAAAGGGCAGCAAGCACAATACGGTATTTTTTTATTTTCCTTTTTAATGCTATAGCTGTTAATAATAGAAGCAATAGATCAAAGGAGAAGTTTAAAAACCAAATAATGTCTAAATAGATGGACATCTATTTCTCCTTTCGCTAGAGGAATACGTGTTCAGGTTACTAGGAATAACAGTAACGAAACTATGATCACCTATTGTCATTTAGTATAAATTGTCTGAACTAGGAAGTCTGTCACTTAGTGCCGAGAGAATGGAAGTATTTTTGAAAGAATTTTAGAAATTTTGTCGAGTTATAATAATCTATGAAACTTTCAACAAAATATGAGGAAATTTAATTGAATGGTACCTTTTCTTGTAGTGGATTAAATAGATGGAGCAACTTTATAATTTCCCCATAATAAAAGAGTGCCATAATGATTAATGGCACTCTTTTATTACGTATTTGAAAATTAGCGACGCTTATTACGGTTTCTAAGAAACGTAGGTATATCTAATGTATCATCGGCTTGCTGCATGCTACTACGTGAAGGTGTCTCTTGCACTGGTGCTTCTTCACGTTTCGGCTCACGCTTAGGAACAGGCTTTGCAATAGTTTGTCCACCTGTACCAAATTGACGAGTAGGCTGTTTGAGCGGATTCACTTCTTGCTCAGTAAAACCAGTTGCAATAACTGTTACAACGATTTCATCTTTTAGATTTTCGTTAATAACTGAACCGAAAATCATATTTACATCTTGATCAGATGCAGTTGCAACGATGTCTGCCGCTTCCTGAACTTCATATAAACTTAAGTTTGTTCCACCTGTAATGTTCATTAACACACCTTGAGCACCGTCAATCGATTTTTCAAGAAGTGGACTTGAAATAGCTTTTTTAGCTGCTTCTGCCGCGCGGTTTTCACCTGTTGCAACACCAATACCCATAAGAGCTGAGCCTTTGTTAGACATAATTGTTTTAACATCGGCAAAGTCTAAGTTGATTAATCCAGGTGTTGCGATTAAATCAGAAATACCTGATACCCCTTGACGCAATACATTATCTGCTTCTCTAAACGCTTCAAGCATAGGTGTATTTTTATCAACAATTTCAAGAAGTCTATCATTAGGAATAACGATTAATGTATCGACTGATTCCTTCATTGAAGAGATTCCACCAGCCGCTTGCATTGCACGTTTACGTCCTTCAAATGTAAAAGGTCTTGTTACAACACCTACTGTTAGAGCCCCTAAATCCTTTGAGATTTGAGCGATAACGGGTGCTGCACCCGTTCCCGTACCTCCACCCATTCCTGCTGTAACAAATACCATATCAGCGCCTCTTAACGCTTCCTCTATTTGTTCTCTACTTTCCTCAGCAGCTTTTTTACCAACTTCGGGGTTAGCACCTGCACCTAAACCTCTTGTTAGTTTAGAACCAATTTGCATTTTAATTTCTGCTTTTGATAAATTTAAAGCCTGTGCATCTGTATTTACAGCGATAAATTCAACACCTTGTACTCCGTGCTCTATCATTCGATTGACAGCGTTATTACCACCGCCACCTACCCCGATTACTTTGATGGTAGCTAAGCCGTCAATATTTGTATCAAACTCTAACATGCGAAATCCTCCTAATCCATCAAATGACTTCTAATTGATGTGAACTATTCAAAGAAGTAGCCAAAAAACTTCTTCACTTTATTAACCTTTTTTTCCTCTTTATGTTGCTGTTGCTGTTGTTGTGGCTTTGAACGTTGTTGTGGCGGTTCTTTTGTAGCTGCTACTTCTACTGCATCAACAGTAACATTTGAACCAATCTTTCTACCTTGTATTTTAGCATTTTTATGAGCGAATTGGATTAGACCTACACCTGTCATATATTGAGGCTCTCTAACACCAATATAGTCTGGACTCGCAATTCTCACACTATTTTGCAAAACAACTTGTCCTAATTCAAGGACACCAGGCATTTTCACCGTTCCACCAGTTAAGACAAAACCACCAGGTAATTCACCGATTCCTAGTCTTTTTAATTCATAAAGAATAAGCTCATATATTTCTTCAAGTCTTGCTTCAATAATATCAGCTATTTCTAATTGATTAAAGGATCTCTTTTGATCAGAACCGATTATTGTTGCTTCAAACACTTCATCCTCTGACGCATGATCGTAATAGCCATGACCATACTTTATTTTTATTCTTTCAGCTTCATCAGTAGATGTTCGAAGCCCAATAGATAAATCCTTTGTAATGTGCTCCCCACCGATTGGTAAAACACTTGTTGCAACAAGATGATTTTGTTCAAATACTGCGATTGTAGTAGATCCTCCACCAATTTCAACTAGTGCAACACCTAGGTTCTTTTCATCCTTTGATAAGGCAACTGAACCAGCTGCTAAAGGTTGCAAGCAAATGTCGGTTATTTCAAGGCCAGCACGTTCTACACAACGTAATAAATTATGTAATACGGTCTTTGAACCGGTAATAATTGTTCCTTCCATTTCTAAGCGAACACCTAGCATTCCACGAGGATCATTAATTTCATCTAATCCATCAACAATAAATTGTCTAGGGATTACATCTATTATTTCTCGTTCTGGTGGAATTGAAATAACTTGAGCTGCCTCAATTACTCTTCTTACATCTTCATTAGATATTTCACGGTTTTCGCTTGAAACTGCCACTACTCCATGGCAATCTTGTAAATGGACATGATTACCAGTAACCCCTACTACGACTCTTTTTAACGAGATTCCAACCATTCTCTCCGCTTGCTCTACCGCTTTCTTTATAGAATGAACGGTTTCATCTATATCAACTATAGATCCTTTTCTTAATCCTTCTGATTTTACGTTACCTACACCAATAATGTTTAAAGTATCATTTGCCATTTCACCAATAATTACTTTAACACTGGATGTACCGATGTCAAGACTTACAAATAGTTCATTGTTGTTCATTCTAAGGCACCTCCTTATCTATCAATACTTTCTATTTTATTCGCTTGAGAACGACATGACAATGAAAATTACTTTACAAGCTTGTAACAAAAAAAGTAAATATTTAGTCTTGAAATATGTCTTACTAGTGATTATTCGTCAAATACTTAATATTCCCTTTTAAATATTCAACTTTTTTTCACTTTTTCTCTAGATAACGACCATTTTGAAAGTAATATTCTTCTAATAACTGCTATGTTTTGGAATAACCTTACCCCAAATGCAAAAACAGCTACTAAATATAAGTCTACACCAAGATGAACACCTAGAAAAGCTAAACTTGCGGCTAAAATGATGTTAAAGAAAAAACCTGAAACGAACACTAGTTCATCATAAATATCTTGTAAATGTGCTCTAATGCCCCCTATTAACGTATCAAGCGCTGCTAAAATCGCAATAGATAAATAATTTGAATATTCAGGGGGGATGCGTAGCTCAGATACTAGTCCTAAAAATACACCTAGTATAAGACCTAATATTGGTAGCCACATAGCTATTTTCCCCCTTCTTCTTTTTCAACAGGCTTCATATTTTTCACACGTATCGTATCATCATATGCTGGAATCGTAATCGTATCGATTGGCTCAGAAATAGTTAACTTTAGATTATCAATAGCAAAATCTTCATCAGTTGTTGAAGCATTCATTCGATTATATAGCTTTTCTGCATTTTCGGATATTACCTTTATTTCGATTGGATATGTATTTAAACTATAATTATCCATTTTTGTTTGCCCATTAATATCGCGAATGACCGTAGAATTAATCAACCGCCTACCTTGAATGGAAATTTCCTCCGCATCATAGGAATTTAGTTCATTTATAAGTCGCTTCAACAAATCTGGCGAAATATTATCAAGCTCCATTCCTAAAATGTCCTCAGAAAATAGTCGGTCAATTGTAATAATAACGCCAGGACCTTCTACTTCTGTTAAACCAGCTTCTTCTTTTAATACATTAAGTGTTTCTTTTAAAGCAGCCTCTGGATTTTCATTTTCTTCTAGTTTATACGTTTCAATAATTTCGTCATATTTCCGTATCTCGGATAATAATTTTACTTGTAGCTGTTGCTCCTCTTTTAAATCGTCACGAAGTTCCCACATATCCCTTGTATCTCTTACAATTGGTTCTTTAATCGTCTGAAATTGAATCGCGAGCATTAATCCAAATATCGTTGTTAATAGAGTGAAACTTAATCCTTTTTTCCAATTCGATTTCTTCATATCAACCACCTTACAGTCCCATTTTTTATTTAAGAAGAAGTCTTTTGCTCTTGAAGTAAAGGATCCATCTTAATCTCATCTTTTTCTTGCACGGAAACAACAATATTGTCATATGTGAGTTGATCTATGACCCCTCCAGCAATATTTAAGGCAGGAATTAAAACAGACGGGTCGCCAATTGCTGAAATGACAAAAGGCGCTGGAAATTGGTTTCCGTCAACTGTAATGACAGGACCATTGCAAAATATGTAAGAGTTACTACTTAATCTTTGACCATTAATTGAGATGGCATCTGCTCCTGATATATATAGTTCGTTAATAACTTTAAAAATATGGCTCTCATGAACAATATAATTGTTAACATTTTCACTATCAGGTACGTATGAAGCATCCTCAAGGGATATCTCTACACCTTTCCCTTTAACTGGTAAATCACCAACATACATCCGATATTTTTCAACATCTTCAACTAAATTATAATATACTTGCTTTTCGCTCTTTAACGATTCCTCAATCTTTTTAACTTCCTCTTGTTTTTTATATAGCTCCTCTTGTAAGGTTTTATTTGTCTTTTCCTCTTCAATCAATAACGATCTAGTTTCATATTCTTCATCCCATTGTTCAGTGGACAGTGTTTGATTACTATTTTTTTCTTTCGTTAGCTGATAAGAGTAGGAAATCAAAAATCCTAAAACAAGGAAAATGAGGGATAATATTACGTATCTACCCCTCAGTTTCAAGATTGCTTTCATTCTTCTCCTCCTCTTGTAATGGTTTGTACGATTCAAAGTAAGATCCTACCTCTAAGTGAATAACCCCTTCACTATTTTCATCAAGTTCACTTACAATAGACGGGTATAGTTCCATTTTCTTAGCAAAAGTACGAACCGAAGCAATAACTTCATATCCATCATTCATATAAAGACGTACTAGCCATGGATCAGTCTTACCTGGTGTATGATGTATTTCAGATATTGAATTAAAAATCGAAGGAGGTATTTTTGTCAATTCTTTAATCATTTCCTTAATATCCTCTTCATCGTCCCAATTTTTTAAAACAGGGGCATCTGCAGGCAAACGCTCTTCAAATTCTTTTAAAACTTCTCCATTGTCTAGTATTGGCAAATAGACACCATCTTTTTCAAGATATGCAACACTTTTATGTTCGGTAATATTCAAAATAATATGATTAGGTAATTTTTTTTCTACTTTTACATCTTTTATTTGTAAAATACTATTTACTGTTCTAATCACTTGTTGTTCATTAATATTCCAAAATCCTGTTGAGGCTGTGATCCCGCTTAATTCAATAATTTTCTTTGAATCAACAATTTCATTTCCTTTAACTGTAATACTTCCGACCTTACTCAAAGGAGATTGAAAGTAGATAACTAGTAAAATTAATAAGAAAAAAACAGAAAGAAACATTATCAATCTGCGATTAGATTTTTGCTTCCGCTGTTGCTGTAATTTAGGTATACGATCCTCTAACGAAACAACCTTCTTCTCCAAACAATTCACCTCATCCCTAGCATTTATGCTCTAGGAAATCTTTCATTATTCTTAATATGTATAGAAAGTATCAAACGTATTGATTGCGAAAAAACCCAACATATTTTATGTTACTTTTTTTCGGAATCATACAAATACTACTTTTGACAAAATAAACGGCATACTGGATGCCGTTTATTATTTCAGACAGAATATAGTCTAATCTCAAGCGTTTTTTCATTGTCATTATACCATAGGTAATCCAAACTTTGGGGATGTTATCTTTAATTTGTCCCAATTATTTCAACTTCTGTATCCAATTTAATGTTATTCTTTTCTAAAATGACTTCTTTAACATGTGCAATTAAGTCAAGTACATCTTTTGCGGTTGCTCCACCAGCATTTACAATAAAATTACCATGCATTTCAGAAATTTTTGCTCCACCTATTTGATAACCCTTTAACCCAGCAGCTTCAACAAGCTGTCCTGCATAATGAGGGAGTGGATTACGAAAAATACTACCGGCACATGGGTAATTCCAAGGCTGTGTATCTCTACGATAGTCTTTATTTCTCTGCATCGCGGCAACAATATCTTCCTTTTTACCTTTTTTTAATTGGAGTATTGCACCGATACAAATCCCAGGCTTCTTTTTTTGAAGAATAGAGGTTCTATACGAAAATTCCATTTCCTCATTTGTTAACCATTCAATCGTTCCATCCTCAAATAAGACTTGTGCCTTCACTAAAATTTTGGACATATCTGAGCCATGTGCACCTGCATTCATATAAATAGCACCTCCAATAGAACCGGGTATACCACTCGAAAATTCCAAACCTGATAGCCCCTGTTTACTAATGATCGTAGCTAATTTAATGATTGAATACCCGCCACCAACAATCAATAGTTCATCATTTAATTCGATTGTATCAATTCCAGAACCTAGCTTTATGACGACTCCTTTTATCCCATTATCAGGTACAAGTAAATTAGAACCCCGACCAATGACTCGCCAATTCACACCATGTTCTTTGATAATTTTTAAAACAGTAATCAAATTGTCTATGCTATTAGGCTCAACAAATATCTCAGCTGGCCCGCCTATTTTTATCGTCGTATGTTTTTTCAATGGTTCGTTTTCAAGGACTTTACCAATATTCGCATTTACCAAATCATGATATAAAGTAGCCATAAAGACCTCCTCATCCCGTTGTTATTTGTTTGCGATCTCTAACAACTCACGATATAAACGTGTCGCAGCATCCGGTATCCCTAATTCCGCTGAAGCCTTACTCATTTCTGCTAACTTCTTATCATCTAGTAAAATTTCGTCAATATGAGTTAATAATAATTCCCCATTTAATTCCTGTTCGCGAATCATCATTGCAGCATGATTTTCACTTATTGCTTGAGCATTCTTTTCTTGATGATTTGCAGTTACATACGGACTTGGAATTAATATGCTCGGTAACCCTAAAGCAGTAATTTCTGCCAAGGAGGTAGCACCTGCTCTTGAGACAATTAAATCAACACTCACTAAAACCTCAGGCATATTATGAATAAAAGGCTTAATCATAACATGTGATGAGTCTTCTAATAATTCTACTTCCTTCATAACCTTGTCATAATGCACTTCACCAGTCACATACACAATCTGATACGGTTTATTTTTTAATAAAGGGATCATTTGCAAAACTGCTTCATTTATTGCCTTTGCCCCTCTGCTACCACCAAAGATTAATACGGTTTTTTGATTTGCCTTTAATCCTAATGATTGTCTCCCTTTTTCAGCATCCTGTCCTAACACCTCTGATGCACGTGGATTCCCTGTCAAAACTACCTTTTGGCTAGGAAAATACTTTCTCGCTTCCTCAAAGCAAATAGCGACTTTATCCACGTATTTAGCTAAAAACTTATTCGTAATACCTGGAAGACTATTTTGCTCATGAATCATCGTTGGTATATTTAGTTTTGTTGCTGCGTAAACTACTGGACCACAAACATAGCCACCTGTACCAATTACAACATCAGGTTTAAATTCCTTCATGTATTTTTTGCTTAATGAAACTCCCTTAAAAAAGCGTGCTATCGTTTTTAGGTTGTCTGTCGAGAGTTTTCGTTTAAATCCTGAAATTTCAATTGACTTAAATGGGATGCCAGCACGTTTCACGATATCCTTTTCTAAACCATTCTCAGTACCTATATATAAAAATTCAACATCAGAAGAATTTTTTTTGATCTCATTAATTAAAGCAAGTGCAGGATAAATATGTCCTCCTGTACCACCACCACTAACAATAACTTTCATTTTGCTCCTCCTCTTAACACAAAGATAAGGCTGACAATTAGGACAAATACGAGGATTACATTATCATCCTAATCTGTCACAATACGATCGTCAGCCTCAGGTTTGCTACATTCTAAATAATTTATATTCATTCTATTTAATTAATATTTTGAGTACCTACTGACATTTAACAAAACACCGATTGCCATTAACATTAACGTAAGCGATGACCCTCCATAGCTTAAAAACGGAAGGGTGATTCCTGTTACAGGCATTAAACCTGTTACAACACCTACATTAATCATTACCTGAATAGCTACCATTGTAATAATACCAATTGCTAAAAAGCTACCGTATAAATCAGGTGCTCCTAATGCAATTCTTACTCCCCTCCATAATAAAAGACCAAAGAGAAGGAGTACAAATGAGCCTCCAATAAATCCAAGTTCTTCTGCTAAAATTGCAAAGATAAAGTCAGTTTGAGGCTCTGGTAAATAAAAGAATTTTTGTCTGCTCTGCCCCAATCCTAGACCAAAAAGGCCACCCGGTCCAATCGCATAAAGTGATTGAATGATTTGAAAACCACTTCCTAGTGGATCCTCCCAAGGGTCTAAAAACGAAGTGATTCGCTTAATACGATATGGTGCTGATAATACTAAAGCAATAAAACCAGCCACTCCTATTAATCCAAGCCAAGCAAAATGACTAACTCTAGCACCAGATACAAAAATCATCACAATACAAGTACCAACCATTACAGTTCCAGTCCCTAAGTCAGGCTGTAGCATGATAATGCCGAATGCCGTAAAAACAAGCCCTAGTGAGGGAACTAAACCTTTTTTAAAGGAAGTGATCTTCTTCTGGTTTTCCGATAAAAATTTAGCTAAAAAAGCTATCATTGCAAGCTTCATAAATTCTGAAGGCTGAATCGAAAATGCCCCAACACCAATCCAACTTCTTGAACCATTACGTTCCATCCCAACGCCTGGTATTAAAACAGCAATCAAGAGAAAGAAGCAAACAATAATTAACATCTTTGCCCATGTTCTCCAAGTCCAATAATCTACATTCATTAAAAAAAACATTGCGATGACACCAACTCCAGCAAATAAAAGCTGGCGTTTTGCAAAGAAAAATGAATCATCAAATTTATACGTCGCCCACACCGCACTGGCGCTGTATACCATAATAAGACCTATTGTTAAGAGAAGTAATGTAAGAAAAACTAATATAAAGTCTGGTGTAGACCTTTTCGCTGTCAACGCTTAAACACCCCTGTACCGTATATTTAAGGGCTATTAAACGAAAGAACATGATAGAATAGTTACAATCGTGAAGAAAAGTTTGTACAAGCCCTTACTTAAGCTTATGCACGGCTTGAATAAAAATGTCTCCTCTTTCCTCGAATGTTTTATATTGATCCCAGCTAGCACATGCTGGTGACAATAAAATTACATCGCCTTGCTCGGAAATATCAAACGCCGTATACACTGCTTGTTCCACATTATCGACACGTTTAATCACTTCTATTCCTTTATCAATTGCGATTCTTTCTAATTTTACTGCTGTTTCACCAAAAAGGATCATTGCCTTTACATGTTCTAGATAAGGTAGTAATTCGTCAAATTCATTTCCTCGGTCTAGTCCACCAGCTAATAAAATCGTTGGCTCTGTAAAAGCTTGTAATGCTTTACTCGTTGCTAAAATGTTCGTTGCTTTAGAGTCGTTATAAAAACGACGGTTCTCAATCGTACCAACATATTGCAGTCGGTGCTTAACACCGGTAAAGCTTGTTAGTACCTTTATAATTGCAGCGTTTGTGACATCTCTTAATTTTACAGCTGTTATTGCTGCTAAAATATTTTCATGATTATGCTTTCCTGGTAATACAATATCTTTCAGGTTAATGATCGGCTCACCTTTAAAGCAAATAAATTCGTCCTTAATATAAGCCCCACCATCAAGCTCTTTTGATGTAGAGAAATAGATTTTATTCGCTTGTGATTTTTCCGATGTTTGACATACAAGTTGGTCATCATAGTTAATAATTGCATAATCAGATTTTGTTTGATTTTCATAAATCTTCCCTTTGGCAAAAACATATTCTTCCTTTGTCCCATGGTAATCTAAATGAGCATCAAAAATATTTAAAATGATTGCAATCTTTGGCTTAAACTCAATCGTTCCTAGCAGTTGAAAGGATGATAATTCCATCACGATAACATTTTCCTTAGTTGCTTGACGTGCTACATCACATGCAACAGTTCCAATATTACCTGCAATTAACGGATTCTTAGCATCAGCTTTTAGCATTTCATATATAAGAGTAGTTGTCGTTGTCTTCCCATTTGATCCTGTTATCCCGATAATATCAGCTTCAGAGATTTTATAAGCTAATTCAACTTCAGTAATAATCGGGATCTCTTTTTCTACTGCTATTTTTATTAACGGATTT
This sequence comes from Metabacillus sp. 22489, assembly GCF_052044855.1. Taxonomy (NCBI): domain Bacteria; kingdom Bacillati; phylum Bacillota; class Bacilli; order Caryophanales; family Bacillaceae; genus Metabacillus; species Metabacillus sp. 22489. The sequence continues at coordinate 26,754 of NZ_JBQENT010000026.1, read as the reverse complement.
TTATAAGGAATACCAGGATTTTTTACGATTAAATCAAAATGTTTTTCACTTAATAAAGAGAGAGGATGGTCACCACAAATCACTTCCACCCCTAAACCTTTTAGCTCTTGCACAGCAACATCTTCCTCAGTTGCTTTTAAGTCATTCACTGTCACTTTTGCGCCGAGATCATAAAGTAATTTAGCAGCAGCTAAGCCACTCTTAGCTAATCCGATAACTAAAACTTCTTTATGTAAATATTCACTAATCATTTTCACTTACAACCACACCTCAATATAGATTCCGAGCACTGCAAATACAAGTCCGATCGTCCAAAATGTTACAACAACTCGCCACTCGGACCAGCCAACTAATTCATAGTGATGGTGTAAGGGACTCATCTTGAATACTCTTTTTCCTGTTGTTTTATACGAAATCACTTGAATAATTACTGATAATGTTTCAATTACAAACACACCGCCAATTAATACAAGGAGAATTTCAAGCTTCGTTAAAATTGCGACTGTTACAATTGCTCCACCTAGAGCAAGTGAACCTGTATCTCCCATAAAAACCTTTGCTGGGTGTGCATTAAATACTAAAAATCCTAGAACAGCTCCTACTACGGCAACTGAAAAGATCGCGACATCATACTGGGATTGACTCCAAGCTAGAACGGCAAATGCTCCAAAGGCAATTGCTGCTGTACCTGAAAGTAATCCGTCTAAACCATCTGTTAAATTGACGGCGTTTGAACCACCAACTAACATAAAAATGACGAGTACAACATAACCCCAGCCAAGATCTATTGATAACTCTGTCCCTGGGATGGAAATCGTTTTTTGGAATCCGTATTGTGTGAAAACAAGATAAAAAATGACAGCGATAATAACTTGACCAAGTAATTTTTGTCTTGATGTTAAACCTAAATTACGTTTCATGACAACCTTAATAAAGTCATCTAGAAATCCTAATAGGCCATATCCTACAGTTACAAAGAGCAACAAATACATTTCTACGCCTAACTGTGAAAACTTACCTGTCATTGCAATCGTTGTGATAATAATTGAGATAATGATCATGACTCCGCCCATTGTTGGAGTACCAGATTTTTTCTGATGTGATTTAGGTCCCTCTTCTCTTATACTTTGACCAAACTTTAATCTCCTCAAAAAAGGAATAGTGATGGGAGATAGTAATACACTAATTAAAAATCCCATTACAAGTGTGATTAAAATTACCTGCTCAAGCATGTATACTCCCTCCCCCACAATTCATTTGTTTTGACATCGCTTGTTTGTAATTTACGTGAATATCATATGTACTACAAACATAAATATGATTTCCTACCAATAATTCCTTCATAATATCAACTTCTCTTTCTATCCTTTGTTACCTATTCTATGATGAAGATGGGGACAAAACGACAGTAAATTAGCATTGTCCCGCTTTATCAAAAATAGATTTGTTAATTATTAATATCATTAATTTCTTTGTTGTAGCATCTATCGTGCTAACGTTTGACGAATCGCTTTTTTCGCTATTTCCTTGTCATCAAAATCAAACTTTGTGTCACCAATTTGCTGATATGTTTCATGTCCCTTACCTGCAATAAGAAGAACATCACCTTTTTGCGCCTTTTCTACCGCAAAATGAATAGCATCCTCTCGATTAATAATGGAATGGAAGTGCTCATTTGGTACACCTTCCTCCATATCACGAAGGATTTCGACTGGATCTTCACTTCTTGGATTATCAGAGGTGAAAATCGTCACATCGCTGTTAGCAGCTGCTATTTTTGCCATAATTGGTCGCTTTGACTTATCTCGATCTCCTCCACAGCCAACTATACAAAAAATCTTGCCTTCTGCAAATTGTTTTATCGTTTGCAGCACGTTTTCTAAACTATCCGGAGTATGAGCATAATCTACAATAACCGTAAAATCCTGTCCGTCATCAACAAGTTCAAATCTGCCTCTAACACCTTCCATTGTTTCGACAGCTGAAACAATCGTTTCTAAATCAATATTTGAAGCAAGACAGGCGGAAACAGCCGCTAACACATTATAAACGCTAAATTTCCCAACCATATTTATTGTCACGTTTTTCGTTCCATTTGGAGTTAAAAGCGTAAATTCAGTACCTTTAGAAGTCATTTTAATATTTTTCGCCATAACATCAGCATCATTGTCAATTCCATATGTTAAAAGCGAAGCAGATGTCATTTTCTTAAATTCTTCAGAAGCCTCTTCATCTTCATTTAGTACAGCAATTTTAGGTTGATTATAATCAAAACGATTACCTAATTGTGCAAAGAGTAAACCTTTTGCATATTTATAAGCTTCCATTGTTTTATGGTAATCTAAATGGTCTTGAGTTAGGTTTGTAAACACCGCTACATTAAAGTCACAGCCATGAATTCTTCCGAGATGAAGAGCATGTGAGGATACCTCCATGACAGCATGTGATACATCTTTATCAAGCATTTCTCGAAATGTTTTTTGTAACGTTAAGCTCTCAGGTGTTGTATTTTTTACATCGTGTAATTCTTCACCAATTTTGATGTACATCGTGCCAATTAACCCAGTCTTCTTCTTAGCAGTATTTAATATTTTCTCAATAATATGTGTTGTTGTTGTTTTTCCATTTGTTCCAGTGACACCAATTAGATGTAATTGATGTGTTGGTTGGCCGTAAAATGCGTCTGCAAGTACAGCCATTGCCCTTTTTGTATCTCGAACAATAATGACCGGAATATCAACATCAACATGCTTCTCAGCTAAAATGGCAGCTGCACCGCTTTCTTGTGCCTTTTCGGCAAATTGATGACCATCAACGGTATAACCTTCAATACATATAAACAAACTTCCCTCTTTAACCTCTCTGGAATCCATCTCAATAGAAGTAATAGATGGATTTTCTTCAGGAAAAGTTTGATTTCCATATAAGTATGTAAGTAAATCATTTAATTTCATCGCAAATTCCTACCTTCATTTCTTTACCCAAGGATAATATACATTATTTCTTTTTTCATCGTACTTATTAAGTGGGCTTTATTTTAAAAAAAGCCCTAAGTGACAAATACCTTTCCATTTAAAGACATAAAAATGGTCACAGTTTTTCAACCTTCCTGTAAGACACTTCTGCTTTTCCTTATAATTTCAAAGAAATAAGTAAGTAAGGCTTATTCAATAAAGGTTGCGAAACAATCATTCTATTCATAAGAAAGGTTTCCGTACCTATTTTATCTTACTTAACTAAAAAGAGCCATCATTCATTGTAATTTCTTTTAAAAAAGGTTGCAATCATTAATTATGTAAAATAACTTTTAATGTTTTTCATTGTTTTTTTCTACTATTTGATTAATATTTTAGAAACAGAAAGAAAGCGTGACATCCTATAAGATGGCCATGCTTTCTTTCTATCTTTTAATTATTTGATTTATTTTTTTCCTCACCTAAATAAACTCTAACAGTGGAGCCTTCTTTCACTTTTACACCTTCGCTTGGGGACTGTTGCACAACAACATCTCCTTCACCAGACACGTCCAATTTTAGATTTACGAACTGTTCTGCAAGTTCTTGCTTCGTTAGCCCTATAATATTCGGAACCTCTACTAATTTTGTGTCTAGCCATTTGTATTCTTTTTCAATTTGCTCTTTTCTAGGACTTACACCTAATTCAGGTAATGCATCCCTCATAATATTTCCAACTATCGGCGCTGCAACCGTTCCACCAAATTGGATCGTACCTTTCGGATTATCTACAGCAACATAAACAACAATTTGCGGATCGTCTGCTGGAGCAAATCCTATAAAGGAAACAATATGGTTATTCTCCATATACTTTCCATCTTTGACTTTTTGTGCAGTTCCCGTCTTCCCGCCTACACGATATCCATCAACATATGCATTTCGACCAGTTCCTAATGCAACAACACTTTCTAAAGCATAGCGGATTTCTTTTGAAGTTTCCTCAGAAATTACTCTTCGTTTTGCTTCAGGAGTCGTTCGACTAATAACTTGGTTTGTTACGGGATCGACCCATTCTTTGGCAATGTATGGGGTATATAATATCCCGCCATTGACTGCAGCGGATACGGCGGCAACTTGTTGAATCGGTGTTACGGAAACACCTTGACCAAATGCGGTTGTCGCTAACTCAACAGGTCCAACTCTTTCCGGATTAAACAAAATCCCTTTTCCTTCACCCTGCAAATCAATACCCGTTTTTTGTCCGAAACCGAAGTCCTTTATATATTTAAATAGTTTCTCTTCTCCTAGTCTTTGACCAAGCTCTACAAATCCAGGGTTACACGAATTTTGAACAACCTCAAGAAACGTTTGATGACCATGTCCTCCTCTTTTCCAGCACCTTAACCTAGCTCCATCAACTTCCACAGCACCATCATCATCGAACGTATCTTTTTCTAAATTGACCTTTTCTTCCTCGAGAGCTGCAGCTAGTGTAATAATTTTAAAAGTTGACCCTGGTTCGTACGTACTCCAAACAGGCAGGTTTCTATTGTACACGGTAGGATCTACTTTTCGGAAATCTGCTGGGTCAAAGTCCGGACGACTCGACATTGCCAATATTTCACCGTTATTAGGGTTCATTGCGATCGCAATGATTCCATCCGGATTGTAGGTTGCTTGTACATTATCTAATTCTCGTTCAATGATTGTTTGCACACGGGAATCAATCGTTAATTTTAAGTTATTCCCATCAATCGGTGGTGTATAATCATCAGCTTCATCAGGCATCCGTTGTCCTTTTGCATCAGAGAAAAATTTCACATAACCGTCTTTTCCCTTTAATTGCTCATCATAATAAGATTCCAAACCTAGTAAACCTTGATTATCGATACCAGCAAAACCTAACACATGTGATAAATAACTACCAAAAGGGTAATAACGAATTGAATCTTCTGCAATATAAACCCCTTTTAAATTTAACTCTCTTACTTCATTCGCCTTTTCATGAGAAATCTTTCTACCTTCTGGATTAATTTGCTGAATCGAAACCTTTTTCGTGATATGTTGATATGCTTTTTCTTGCGACATATCTAAGACGTCTGCTAGTTTTTTTGCAGTCTCAGCAGGATTCTCAATCTGTCTTGGAACAACATAAATCGTTGGCGCACTCATATTTGTTGCAAGCTTTACGCCATTTCTGTCTAAAATTTCTCCTCTTTCTGGTTCAAATGGAATATTTCTGCTCCATAGGTCTTTCGCACCAGAGGTAAGAGAGGAGCCAAGAAAAAATTGAACATATCCTAGACGTATGTCGATAATTAAAAAGATGAGAAAACCAAATAGCAACGTTAACACTAGCCGTTTTCTAACAGTTACATTTGATACCCGCATATATTTCTCCCCCTTGTCTAGGCTCGTTCAAATATATGCTTGTACTTAAAAAGATAGAACATCTATATAATCGCACGATCATTAACAAAGTTTTATATACTCACAAAAAAAGAGCGATCTCTAGACGAGATCAGCCCTTAGTTCCTTCTCTATTCATTTGTCATTATGCTTCTTCATCTTTCAACGTTACAGTTAAGACATCACCTTTTTTAACAATACTATCTTTTTTAATACTCTGCTTTGCAACATATCCAGAACCCTCAGTTTTCACTGTTACCCCTAGAATATTACCTAGCTTCATGACATCTCGCTTTGACCAACCAATCATATTTGGCATTTTTACTTCTTCAGATGTCTTTAACATAATTTTTTCCTTACTTATAATCGGTGTTTCAGCTTCAGGATATTGCGAAATAACATAGTTTCCATTCCCAAGTAAAATTGGTGTTAATCCAAGATCCTTTAGGTTCTTATTTGCATTTGCCGAAGTAGCGCCTTCAAGTGATGGTAGAACTAACTCCTCTTTTTCAGCATCATTTGTAGCTTCTTTAGAATCACTCTCTTTAGAAGGAGCAATTTGCATATACTTTAAGCTATTTTCCATCACTGTATTAAAAATCATCGACACTGGCACACTTCCAGCTTTCCCCTCTAATTTCGGCTGTTGTACTGCTACATATACGATTAATTCAGGATCATCCTTTGGCGCCATGCCCAAAAATGAGAAAATATGATTGTCATTACCTGATAAATACCCATTTGAAGTTGAAATTTGCGCTGTTCCGGTCTTACCTGCTATATCATATCCTTCGATTCGAAATGACTTTCCCGTTCCTTTTTCAGAGCTTACAACCGTTTCAAGAATTGATAATACTTCATCCGCAGTTTTTTCAGTAATTGGATGACCGACAACAGATGGCTTTGTTTCTTTAACTGTTTTACCGTTATCAATATCAACAATTTTATCAATCACATATGGCTTCATCATTTTTCCATTATTAGCGATTGCTGTTGCAGCCTGAACTTGCTGAATAGCTGTAACTGCAGATGCTTGTCCAAACGCGGTAGAAACTTGGTCACGATGCTTATCAAAATTAATTTTACTAGACGCTTCATCAGGTAAATCGATTCCTGTTTTTTTCGTAAAACCAAATTTATTTAAATATTGATAGAGTCGATCAGTACCGAGTAATTGATCTGCTATAATCGAAAATCCAACATTTGAAGATCGTTGAACACCTTCATTATATGTTATCGGACCCCAGCCACGTCCACCATTATGATCCTTTATTGGAGGTCCCTCTATATCATATGAACCTGATTGAAAATAAGCATTCCCATTATAGACACCTTCGTTTATCGCAGCAGCTAATGTAAAGATTTTCATCGTTGAGCCTGGTTCGAACGGATAGGAAATAACAGAATTTGCATAGGATGTAATATCCCTCTTATTCGGATCAAAGCTTGGTCTTTGACCCATTGCAAGAATTTTCCCTGTTTTTGGATCCGCTACTACAGCAATGATATTTTCCGGAGAATATTGATTGACAACTTGATTCATCGCGTCTTCTAAAAATGTTTGGATTTTTTGGTCAATGGTTAAATACACATCATTTCCATTTTTAGGTGCAACAATCTCATCATTACTATTAGGAAGCTTCCAATTATAATGATCCTTTTGAAATTTTACATATCCATCCTCTTCTTGAAGATACTTTTCTAATGATTTTTCAAGTCCCATCATTCCCACAGCTTTGGAACTCTCTTCTTCTTTTTGAGCATATCCTATTAAATGAGATGCAAATAACCCGTTCGGATAAAACCTTGTCGTATCACGAATAAACGTAATACCTGGGAGCTTCAATGCCTCAATTTTTTCTTTTAACGTTTGACTTATATCACGTCCTGCTGAACCAAATTCAACTTGATACATTCCCTTTTTCGAAAGAATTTTAACAACTTCACTTTCTTCCATTCCAATTAAAGGAGCCAGTTTTTGTGCTGTTTCTTGAATATCAACAACATGCTGAGGGTTATCTGGATCTGTTGTTAATTCATCATCAAGAATCGCGACTAACTTATATGATGCTTTGTCTTCAGCAATCACTTCGCCATTTGCATCATAAATAGTACCTCGCTTCGCTTCAATTGGTCGTTTACTTTCATAAAGCATTTCCGCTCGAGCGGCAAGCACTTCGCCATGGACAGTACCAGTTGCTTGAATATAAAAGAAACGTATAAATATAGATAGAAAAAGAAGGGCAAAAATCAATGATAAAAATGCTGCGCCTCTATTCATATTTGTATTTTTTTGCGTTAATTTCATACGTAACTCCTTTAAACATAATATTGGCAAACTACACTAAGAATTAGATTATCATGAATAAGCTTTCTAGCTACATACTAGTCATCAACATACCTACAAAACTTTCATATCGGGTATTATTATATCACGTAATTTATAAACGTGATGAAAAAGAGCCGGCTACATATGTCTTATGTGGCACAGCTCTCTCTATCCTTTATTTATTTACTTTTTTACTAAAATGCTCCTATTCTTGTACACTTTTTACGTTATTTTGGTCTAAAGTTAATCCTAACTCTTTTGCTTTTTCCCAAATTCGATCATATGTACTCAATTCTTCAACTTGTACATGGAGGTCACTAATTAGCTTAGTTTGCTCATCAATTTTCGCTTCAGTTTTTTGGATTTCAATATTCGCTTGATAAACGGCATAGCTTTTCGTAATAATGTTTACTGCACCGATTACGAAAAGGGCTACAAACATCAAAATTAATAGTTTTTCACCAAGGGTAATCGTTGCCCTTCTTCTTATTACTAATGGTTCTTGTACCGGTACTTGTTGTCTTTGTAGCTCTATCTTTTGCTGTGTAGCTAAATTGCTCATTGATGATACCTCCTTTTAAGTCGATTAGTAAGATAGTTGTTAACTCTTAAGTTTTCACTACATCTTTTCAGCGATTCTTAATTTAGCTGATCTTGCTCGATTATTCTCTTCAAGCTCTTTTTCTGAAGGAATAATTGGTTTTCTAGTTATAATTTTAATTTTTGGTTCATATCCTTCTGGGATATACGGCATATTTCGAGGTATTTCTGGAGGAGTTGCTGCTTCTTTAAATGCCGATTTACAAATTCGATCCTCCAAGGAATGGAACGTTATTACACTCACTCTGCCACCTTGCTTTAACAAATCAATTGATTGTTCAATCGCTTCTTCAAAAACCTTTAATTCATCATTCACCGCAATCCGAATTGCTTGAAAAATTCGCTTTGCTGGATGTCCACCTTTACGACGCGCTGGTGCAGGTATCGCCTCTTTAATAATTTCAACGAGTTGACCTGTTGTCTTTATTGCTTCCTTTTCACGATACGTTTCAATTTTCCTAGCAATTTGTTTTGAAAATTTTTCTTCACCATACTTAAAAAATATTTTGACTAAAGCTTCATAGGACCATTCATTAACGACATTGTATGCTGATATCTCTGATTGCTGATCCATTCTCATATCAAGCGGTGCATCATGGTGATAGCTAAAGCCTCTCTCCGGTGTATCTAACTGTGGAGAAGAAACTCCTAAATCAAAAATAATCCCATCCACTTTCTCTACACCTTGCTCTGTCAACTTCTCTTTTAAGTACCTGAAGTTACTTTTTATGAACGTTACTTGTCCATCGTAATTCGCTAATTTCTTTTTTGCATTTGCTAAAGCAATATCATCTTGATCAAAGGCATATAAATGTCCCTTTTCGGACAATTGTGAAAGTAAATAGCTGCTATGTCCTGCTCCACCTAATGTGCAATCAACATAAACTCCATCTGCTTTTACTTCTAAACCATCAACTGTTTCCTTTAAAAGTACTGTTGTATGTTCAAACATTGTTGTGTACCACCTTTTCAAATTTCAAATCCATTTATAGCTTGTCCACTATCATACATTGTTACCTAAGGGAGCATTATATATCAAAGTCAATCATGTTTTCAGCAATTTCTTCAAAGGAATCTTCTTGTTCTGAAACATAATTCTCCCAAATGGACTTGCTCCATAATTCAATCCGATTTGAAACTCCGATAACAACACATTCTTTTTCTAGCTTGGCATACTGCAAAAGTGGTGAAGCAATATTGATACGACCTTGTTTATCTAGTTCACATTCAATTGCTCCTGAGAAGAAAAAACGGGTAAATGCACGAGCATCCTTTTTTGTTAAAGGGAGGGCTTTTAGTTTTTCTTCTATTACTTTCCATTCACTCATTGGATAACCAAACAAGCATTGGTCTAGGCCTCTAGTTAAGACGAAAGTCTCACCTAGTCCATCTCTAAACTTTGATGGGACAATCATTCTGCCCTTTAAATCTATGGTGTGATGGTACTCTCCCATAAACATGCTCGTTGCCCCCACTTTCTACCCTCAAGTCACCACTTTCCCCCACATATCTCCACTTCCTATTCTACATTTCTTTTCACAAAAAAAAAACCCTGTAAAAACAGGATTTTAAAAAAACTTTAATTTAAATTTTGACAATTTTATGTTTTCCATTAAAAGAATATGACAAGTTTAGCAAATCTCCTACAAATTGCGGGCCATATTTATTTATATAGTAATAAATATTCCACATTCTTTCCTGAGGATGTAAATTTGGGAATAAAGATAATTCAATTTCGCGGTATTTCGAAAGCTGTACATTATGTTTCTCTTGTATTCGTTTTTCAACACTGCGATTAAAAAATTCTAGCTGCTCCTGAATAAATACACCATTTTTCATTAGCATCGGCTCTAAGCTTTGATCAATTTTTAACGCTTCTCGTATAAGATTATGATGAATAGCGGATATTTGCTCTTTTGCTTGATGAATCAATGGTTCCATTTCTACTGGGGTAGCATCTTTTAAATAAGCTGTTATTGCATCTTCGACTCCATTTTGTAGAACATCATCAAGCGACAAGCTTGCTTCAAGGATATTTCTCTCAATAGATCTTTCTAGTAAAGTGATCATTAATCTCGGTAATACAGGTGGCATTTTCATTTCCATTTCAGAAAACACTTGTTTTAATTCAGCCCAGTACGTAAACTCACCAGGTCCTGCAAAAAATGCCAGAGTAGGAAATAAGAATTCCTGCATTACAGGTCTAGTTACAACATTATTGCTAAACTTTTCAGGATACGCCTCGATTAAATCGTGTAATTCTGCTTTTGATAAGACTAGATTTATCTCTGGGATAAAAAATTCTTCCTCACTTTTTCTTTCCACAAGAAACCGTTCACCTTCATGGTGATAGAAGAAATTTGCGCTATCTTTTCCAATCTCTATTATCGGCTGATAGCCCTGTTCTCGCATAAATTGCTGTTGTTTTAATGCGGCATCGGCTATGTTGGAATTTCGCTCAACAATTGCATGAAAACAGGGTTTTTCGAGTTGACGAAGACCAGAATCTCCTGAGTTCACTAAAACTAATCCTTGATCTTGGAAAATTTCCATTACAACAAGTTCAAAAAACTCTACATATGATGACGACTTTTGAACATACTGTTTTAAATTATTGATTAATTGCTTTGAATAATCAGTTTCCCCAAATACTTCAAAGACTTCTTCTAGCCATTCAATTGTCTTTTGCTTATTAATTGGTAATTCCGAAACTGACTGTTTTTTAAGTGGCGAGTCTTTTACTGATATTTTCTTCGGAATTTTCTCCTTTGCAGCAAAAATATGATTTATTTCTGCAAAATCATGGTCCTCACCAGCAATCCAAAAAACAGGTACAACAGGGATCCCTAACTCCTCTTCCTGTTGCCTCGCAAGCACAATAATCGAAATGATTTTATTGATCGTATATAGCGGTCCTGTTAATAAACCAGCTTGCTGACCACCAATTACAACGACACTGTTCGGATCTTTTAATTTTTCAATGTTTTCAAATGTTTTATCTTGTTCTTTTGCGAAACGCCTTGCGTACTGCTTCAAATATGAAACTAGCTCTTCACGTTGAAAGGAACGATTTTTTAAATCCGCAGCTCTTTCTTTAAAAACCGCTTTTGAATGAGTATTGTAATCAAAATAGGATGAGACATCTAAGGTTTGTTTTGTGAAGTGATCCAAAAATTGATTTGAAGAGTGCAGGGAGAGTTCAAGAATCTCCATATATGTAACTTCCTTTCTAAAAATATGTATAGTTCTTATACAGTTCTTATCCTTTGTAAATCATGGATGTGATTGCTTCTATACATGGACATCCTTTACATACATTATCATTTGTAAGACAAAAAACTATAGAGAACAATTTTTTAACTTTATCTACAAACATCCAGATTTACCACCTGTAATGAAAGTGGTACCATGGATGAGTATAGCATTTTAATCATAAAAACAAAAAATACTTTGCTTAGGATTTAGTATTATTGTTAATTTTCATTTTAAAATGAAAAAAATCTCTTTTTTTATGAATATTGATGGTTCATTTTGCTTCAATTCCCTTTATGGCATTGTATAAAAATAAAGTAAGTGGAATATTCACATTCTTTTGTTTTGCTCTTTTTACTACAAAGCCTAAAATAGCATCTATTTCTGTTTTTGAGCCCATTTGAATATCCTTGTACATCGAAGACTCATTTTCAGATGTTTTTTCACAAATATGTAAAACATGCTGCAACATCTGCTCTCCATTATGAACGTCTAAAACTTGTATTATTTCATTAAATAACGACATCAACATCTCTTTATAGTAGTGATTCTCTATTAATGCACCATTTCTTACCCGTAGAAGAGCAGTTAATGGATTTATAGCTGCATTGACCATCAGCTTTTCGATTAGCATTTCCTTCCAACTATCTACTGTTTCAAAAGAAAAGTCACCCTCATTTATGCTTGTTAATGTATTAAGTTTATTAATGCCCTTTTCTCTCATTTGATAAAAAGCTATTTTAGTTTTTCCAATACCAGAATGGATTACTGTATGATTATTTACCTTTAATGCACCATGTTCAGATACACCTATAATAATTTGATGTTCCTTTGATAATGTGGATAATATATCCAAATGCCCCATTCCATTTTGTAAAAACAAAAGCATTTTTGGAGAGTGTTTTTTTAATGTTGCAGCAATCTTATCAAGATGATATTGCTTAACAGTAACGATAAGAAAATCCTCCTTATACTCAGAGGAAGAATCAGCATTAATACTAATATTGAATGAGATATCATTCTTTATCAAAGTTAATCCATTTCTCCGAATTTCCTCTGCCTGTTCTTCTCTATTTGTATAAAGAGTTATCTGATTTTGTAATTTTGTAAGATAAAAAGCATATAGTAACCCAAGTGACCCTGCTCCAATGATTCCAATTTTCATTTTACCACCTGCTATGCGTCTAGTTAAATATCGAATTTACATTTTACTCTGTTACTTATAAAATAAGCGATACTCCTTTCTAACTTATCTGTAAGCGTTTTATCATTTTCATATCCACTATATGTATATCATGCTATAATATTTTATAGGGTTATTTTCATTATAATCGAAATATTGTTTTAATGAACAGTTCTGTTAGTTTTTGGCGAGGGGGGATTATAGCTTGATTAAAGTTGAAAAATTATTAGTCAATTATAAAACGCTAGAAGAATTTAAAAAATTTAAAGAATATGGGATTCAGGAGCTTTCAATGCTTGAAGATCTCCAAGCGAATATTATTGAAAATGATAGCGACTCACCATTTTATGGTATTTATTACGGCGATAAGCTTGTTGCTCGAATGAGTTTATACCGAGTAGACAAAAAGTTTGATCAATACTTCGAACCTAAGCAAGATTATTTAGAATTGTGGAAACTAGAAGTTTTACCACAATATCAAGGGAAAGGTTATGGAAAAGCACTTGTCCAATTCGCAAAATCATTTCAACTACCGATTAAAACAAACCCTCGGATTAAATCAGCGGAATTTTGGACGAAAATGGATTTTAAACAAGTGAAATATGATATGGAAAGAGATAAAGGAGAAAATCCTTATGTCTGGTTTCCAGATGGCGTTAGCGAAGTAAAAACGGGCTAATAATAGCCCGTTTTTACTTTTCAACTCTCTCTAAATTACCGTTTTTGTCCATTTGAAACTTTACTTTTCGATTTCTTTCATCTTCCTGTAATATGACCATTTTTCGTGCACGATCCATAATTTCAATTAATGCGTGATAATCCTCTTCCATCACTTGTAAATTTTTTATCAATCCCTCTTTCTCTTGTTCGAGGCTATTGACTGAGGCTTCTAATTGTTGAACCTTATCTTTCAACCGCTTATTTTCTTTTTGTAACTCTTGAATTGATGGTGCTTCTTCATATTGTTGTAAAAAAGAAATGAGCTCCTTAATTGTATTTTTTGAGCTTGCACTAGGTTTTTCTTGTTCCTCTTTCGCTTCGTTTACTATTTGATTTTCAGTTTCTTGCTCCTGCGGTAATGTCCTTAATTCTTTACGTTGTTTTTTTGCAAGCTCGATGCCAGTTTTATATTGTTTTCGAACATGTGAATTCCATCTAAATCCACATGCAGCAGCTGTTCTTGATAATCTTCTACCAACTTCCTCGAATGCAGCAAGCTGTGTGGCTCCTTCACGAATATGTCTAAGTACGATTTCTGCTAATAATAAATCCTCATCCTGTGTCCAAGCATCTTGACGTGTTGTAGTCATCTTAAATCCCTCCAATAGTCACTTTTTTTCTATACATATGCAACTAGTAGAAAAGATAGACTACATTATTCTATTACCTTCATTTTAAAGCCACAAAAATATTCAAGATTTACTAAAGCTAGACATGTTAATTGAAAACAGCGAATAAAGGTAAACAAGACACTTCATTAAAAAGAGACAAAAAAGAGTGAAGGTCATTTGACCTTCACTCTTTTTTCAACAAACAAAATTATTTGCTGATTACTTCTTTTCCTTTGTATGTTCCACATGCTTTACATACACGGTGAGCTAGTTTGCTTTCACCGCAGTTTGGGCATTCTACCATACCAGGCACTTGTAATTTAAAATGAGTACGACGTAGTCTTTTTCTTGTTTTAGAAGTTCTTCTAAAAGGTACAGCCATTATTCCCACCTCCTTAAAGACTATTTCAACGATTACATCATTGGTGATACAATTCTTTTGTATTGGAAGCTAGCAAATTATTTGCTCTCGCCATTTTCAAAAAATTTTGCTAGTCCAGCTAGACGAGGATCAACCTTTTTATTAAGCTCTTCCTCTGAAATCACTTCCCAGTCCTTTCCGGATTGGGGTGCAGCATCTTTTTCATTTTTAACATCATCACAAAATACCTGCATTGGGATTTCTAGTAGAATGATTTCTTTAATAATGGGAATTAAATCAACAACATCCCCATTAACAAGATAATAATCCTCATCCGTATCATAATCTGTTGGTTTTAATAAAAATGTTTCTGTTGTATCAATTGAAAATGGATAATGTACATCCACTAATGTTCGAGAACACGGTAGAATCATCGAACCTGAAATTGATAAATGGAAAGTTACCCTCGTAGAACTTATATCTGCACGTCCTTTAACAGTAACTGGTGAAATATCACGAATGTCAGATTGACCTGTGACAAGTTCACTCATATCAATTTCATCGTCAATTTGCAATCCCTTGCTTTGTAATTGATGTAATTGACTAATTGTCCATTTCAATATATATCACCTCAAGGCAACAAAGGTAATTATAGCCTTCGCTTTTATATTTGTCAATATTTTTTCTTTACAGTGTTAGTATACATTATTATCTATTTTTTTCAAAACTATGAAAAATTAACGACTTTCTATTATGTAATAACTAAACACAAAACGAATTCATGAAAAACCAGCAAATTTTATTTTAATGCTATAGGCCTCGATTTTCAAGTGTTTCCTCGAATAGTTTATCCTACATTTTAAATCGCTTATAATAGATAAAAACATGATAGGAAGTGTGGTGTGTTTAATTGAAAGCTATAGGAGTTGTTGTTGAATATAATCCGTTCCATAACGGTCATCTATACCATTTAAGAGAATCTGTAAAAAAATCTAATGCAGATATTGTTATTGCTGTAATGAGTGGATATTTTCTTCAAAGAGGAGAGCCTGCACTAGTTCCAAAATGGGAACGAACAAAAATGGCCCTTCAAGGCGGTGTCGATCTTGTCGTAGAACTTCCCTATGCGTTTGCTACACAGAAAGCTGAGACTTTTGCGAATGGTGCTGTTTCAATTTTAGATGCATTACATTGTAGCTATTTATGCTTCGGTAGTGAGACAGGGGATATTGCGCCTTTTTTACATACGAATGAATTTCTCCAAAAAGAATCTGAACAATATGAGGAATACATTAAGCACTTCATGCAAACTGGTGTAAATTATCCGACAGCATTAAGTCTCGCTTATCAAAAAATTTCAAATAGAAAGGATACACTTGATTTATCACAGCCTAACAATATTTTAGGATTTCATTATGTTAAAGCTATTTCAAAACTAAACTCTAACATGATACCATTAACGATTAAACGATATAAAGCCGGTTATCATGATAAGGATTTTGCGTCAACATCAATTGCAAGTGCGACAAGTATTAGAAACTCTCTTTTCGATCAAAACGCAGACATAAGCAGCTATGTACCAAACGATACATATACAATTCTCGAAAAGTATAAAGAGCAATATGGGGTTTTCCATCAATGGGAAAATTATTTTAGCTTTTTAAAATACAGCCTTTTGACAATGAAAGAGGAAGAGCTTAAATCCATCTATGAAGTAGAGGAGGGCTTAGAAAACAGAGTATTAAAGTTAATTATTGATTCACATTGCTTTCAAGATTTTATGGAACAACTAAAAACAAAAAGATATACTTGGACAAGGCTTCAGCGTTTATGTATGCATATATTAACAAGAACTTCAAAACAAGAAATGAATCTTATTAATCAACACGAGACTTCTCCATATATTCGTTTATTAGGTATGAGTGAAAGAGGACAAGAATATTTACGCTCAATAAAGAAGAATCTTAAGCTACCAATCATCTCAAAAGTTTCAGGCTTTCACCATCCGCTATTTGAAATAGATTTACGAGCAGCTGCAACCTATTTTATGATTTTTCCTGAACCACTGCGCTCAAGACTACTAAAAACTGAATATACAACACCGCCTATTCGAATGTCCTACTAATAAAGAGACACTCATAATTGAAGAAAGATTTCATCATTCATGAGTGTCTTTATTTCAATTATATCTACTTTTCTTTAAGCTTCTGTAAATAGTCTAAAGCATCATCAAATGTATCAACTGGTACAATTTTCATTTTTGTGTTAATTTTTTTCCCTACCTCAATTGCTTCCTGATAGTTTGACGTATTTTTCCCTTTTTCGTTTGGGGCAAAGAAAATGTCCATTCCCGCTTTATCTGCTGCAACGATTTTTTGTGAAATTCCACCAATCGGTCCAACTTCACCTTCTGGATTAATCGTACCAGTTCCCGCAATTTTATAGCCTTTTGATATATCTTCCTTATTTAACTGATTGTATATCTCCAGTGCCATCATTAACCCTGCAGACGGACCGCCGATTTCCTCCGTATTTAACTTAATTTTCGGATCAACGATTAATTCACGATCCGTTATTAATGAAATCCCTATTCCTATCTTACTCGGCTCCTCCTCGAACGGAGCAACCGGAACCTCTACTTGTTTTTTTACTCCGTCTCTTTCGAACGATATCGTTATTTTATCGCCATTCTCTTTATTCCCAACATATTCAATAAATTCTTCTGCAGTTTGAAATAAGTATTGATCCACTTTATAAATGCGATCACCTACCTTTAATTTATTTTCAGCAGGCATTCCCTTTACAATTTCCTCAACATAAACGCCGTGGAATGAATACGAAACTGATTTATTTGCTTTTAGATATGCTGTAGTAATTGCAGACTCCTGAGATGTTTCCATTAAATGCAATTGTCGTTTAAAATAATCCTCATCAGATTCGTCTTTCCTTTTGAAATCTTCAAGTGGCATAAGATAATAATAATCGTGAAATTTTGCCCACATATATGTAATTGGATTTGCTCTTCCGAACTGAACTGTCGTAAGTGAGAAACTCCCTGATTCATTTTTATAGCCGTTTTCAACTTCAACAATCGGTTCTAATTCAGCAGCCGTACCAGGCTTTGTTACGTAGTAAGGAAGCTTGATAAATGTTACTGCAATGATGATTAGTGAACATAGTAGAATAGACCGAAAAACAATATTACGTTTCATGCTTATTTGACTCCCTCCACGCCGATATCAATGTATGGATTTTTTCTATATGCTGCAATGCCTCCTGTTCACCAATTTCAATAATTTCCTTAATATTCGTAAACGCTCTTGAACTAAACTGTTCAACATGTGGTCTAATCATCACATCAGAGACAATTTCTCTATGATGTACAAGCTCATCCTGCATAATGTCAATGCTTTGTAAAATAACATCAAATATAGATGTTATATTTTCATTTTGCTTTACATGTGATACATCGACAGCTATCACGATATCAGCCCCCATCTCCTTAACAACAGATACTGGAACTCTGTCAATTACCCCACCATCTACTAACAGTCTACCATTAATTTTTTCTGGCACAAAAATTCCTGGAATCGCTATACTTGCTCTAACCGCTTCAGCTACTGGTCCCTTATTAAAGACAACCTTTTTACCATTATATAAATCAGTTGCAACAACAGATACGGGTATATTTAATTGTTCAAACGTTTTTTGATGTGTAAATAAGCGGATCAATTCCTTCAATCTGTTTCCAGCAATAAATCCCATTTTAGGAACTGTAAAATCTAAATAATACTTTCTCTTAAATGCAAGTGCAAATTGATACATTCTCTCAATACTTAAACCTGATGCATAAAAACAACCAACTAAGGCACCCATGCTGCTTCCGGCAATTAAGTCAACTTGAATACCGGCTTCATGCAATACCTTTAGTACACCTAAATGCGCAAAACCTCTAGCTCCTCCAGATCCGAGCGCTAGTCCAATTTTAGGCTTTTCCTTCAAGGAGTAGCCCTCCTTTACCTTCATTTTCTTCTTATTACTAGGAAATCATTCATCTCAACAAAGGTGATCTTTATCAAGATTATTTCACCGTTCACATTTATGACCTATTAAAAAATAACAAAGTATACATCAATCTTATGGTCTAAAATGTTCACCTATTCTCGTATATTAAATTAATGATATTTGTCCAACTATGATTTTTTATTTCATTTGAACAGTTTATATAGGAGGCATTACATTTTGAGTCTTTCAAAATTCAAAACCATTCTTATTGCAGTATTTATAGGTGGCTTAACAATTGCAATCATCATGAATCCAAAAGAGTCCCTTGAAGCTTCCAGTAGAGGACTATCCATCTGGTGGGAGGTTGTTTTTCCTTCATTATTACCATTTTTTATAGCCTCAGAGCTCCTTATTGGATTTGGAGTTGTCAAATTTATTGGAGTTTTATTAGAGCCTCTTATGAGACCGATCTTTCGCGTACCTGGTGTTGGAGGTTTCGTGTGGGCTATGGGGATGGCTTCTGGAAATCCTGCAGGAGCAAAGCTAACGGCTAGAATAAGACAAGAAAAACAAATTTCTAAAATCGAAGCAGAAAGACTTGTATCATTTACTAGCTCCTCAAATCCGTTATTTATTTTTGGTGCAGTAGCAGTTGGATTTTTCCATGACGCTTCATTAGGCATATTGCTCGCAGCAGCACATTATTTAGGGAATTTATGTGTTGGCTTAACAATGAGATTTTACGGTGGACGAGAAGCATCATCACAAAGAGGTAAGAGAAAAATATTTCCACCATTAAAAGAAGCACTTCGTGAGTTACATAAAACTAGAATTAAAGAATCAAGGCCGATTGGTAAAATGCTTGGGGATGCAGTTATCACCTCAATTCAAACATTATTAATGATCGGTGGATTTATTATTCTGTTTTCTGTATTTAATAAAATACTATCCATTATTCATTTGACTGATTTATTCGCTCAAATCATTTCAGGTGGGTTAGCATTATTGCAAATAACTAAAGATTTAAGTATCCCACTTATTACTGGTATTTTTGAAATAACATTAGGTAATCAATTCGTTAGCGAAACATCAGCAAGCTTATTAGATAAAATGATGATTGCAAGCTTTATTTTAGCTTTCGGAGGATTATCCGTTCAAGCACAGGTTGCAAGCATACTAGCTGAAACAGATATTCGATTTCAACCATTTTTCCTAGCTAGGATTTTACATGGAATCTATTCATCTATTATTGTTTTCCTTTTATTTAAACCTTTGTATACAGATTTGCAATCGTCAAACCAAGCTGTTTTACCTGTCTTTTCCATCATACAAACGCCAGACTGGGCAGAAAAGTATTGGAATGCACTATTACATTTCGGACCGCTTATAACGATTTCATCAATCGTAATTTATATTTATTTATACGGAAAACGATATGTATTCACAAGAACAACTTAACGATAAACGAAATTTTATCAAGATTTATCTAAATAATGAATAGAGGGTGGCTCAAAACTAAAGGTTCAGACCCCTCATACACAAGTTTACTATTTACCCGTGTTTGTAGAGGAGTCTAAACCCTTTGAGTCACCCTCTTTTTACTAATAACGTCCGTGTATTTCGAAAATATATGTACCTCATTCCACCATAAATTTATGTTTTAAAGCTCTTTCAACAGCATTTGGAACTAATTCAGAAATATCGCCCTTGTATTTTGCTATTTCCTTAACAATGCTTGAACTTAAAAATGAATATTGATTATTTGTCATCATGAAAAATGTTTCAATAGTATCATCTAATACCCGATTCATTGAGGTGATTTGCATTTCATACTCAAAATCCGAAACAGCTCTTAACCCCCTAAGAATCGCCTGTGCATTTTTCTCATTTGCATAGTCCATAAGCAGTCCTTTATAACTTTCAACAACCACATTTGGAATATGGCTCGTTACTTCCTTAATTAAATCACAACGCTCCTCTACACTAAATAAAGGTTGCTTCGACGAATTATTTAGAACACAAACATAAACTTTATCAAATACTTTTGCACCACGCTTAATAATATCTAAATGGCCATTTGTAATTGGGTCAAAACTGCCAGGGCAAACTGCTATATTTCCCATCTTACTCCCCCGTCTCCTGTTTATTCAGTCCGTAAACTGTTATTGAGCTTATTCCGTATGTTTCGTGTTTTACTTGGATATATTCGCCAATTTCATGAGGTAATACAAATTCGTTCCCATGCTCTGCCACAATATACCCGTTATCTAGTATTAAATTATGATCACTCATCGTTTTTATAAGCGCTTCCAGTTTTTGAAGCTTGTACGGCGGGTCTAAAAAGATTAATTTAAATTGAAGTTGTCTTTTTATAATTGCTTTTAATGCCCTATCTGCATCGTTACGATACACCTCGGCTAATTGCTCGGCACGACATGCTTCAAGGTTTTTATGTATTGTTTGTATTGCTTTTATTTCTCTGTCAACAAAAATACATTTGTCAATCCCACGGCTTAACGATTCAATTCCTAAACCGCCACTTCCCGCAAATAAGTCTAATGCCAGACCACCGTCAAAATAAGGTCCTACCATATTAAATATTGCTTCCTTGACCTTATCTGTTGTTGGTCTTGTTGTCATTCCAGGCACTGCCTTTAATTGTCTTCCTTTAAAATTACCAGAAACTACTCTCATCTTTTCACCACAGCTTTATCATTTCAATTTATGATTGGTTATCTTAAAAAAATTGATACACTCTATCCTACCATAGCAAAATATGATGATACAATATTTCGACAAACAGTTTTACTGTAAGAGAAAATTTTCTTGTTTTTCATGTATATGGTGAGAGCATTTGGTGATAATGAATAGTAACAACATCGATTCGTTGATGTTGTTGCCAACCGCGGAGAAGACTTACGTTTCCCCATAAGTTCTTCCTCCGGTTTCTCCTCTCCCTTTGCCTTCAACCTTTACGTAATAAAAGGTTATGAAGGACCCTACAGAAAATATCTGTAGGGTTTTTTTCTTTCTATTACGATATCTTATCTTCACATGCAACCATTGGACATGGTATAGTGAGTATCGAATTCACATGACATATTTTACAAATTTACAAAATAACTAAGAGAGAAAAAAATTTTTTCAAGGGGGAGTTTCGATGATTCAACGATTTATCGAAATAGGTGAAGGGTATTCAGACATTTATGAATTACTTGAAACAGCCAAAGCCAATAAACATAGAGTTTCAAGACTTTTAGTACTACATACCGAGGTGAATAATAATCAAGTTTCATCTTTAGTTGTTGCAATGCAGCCAACAAATCCAGGTGATTTCCAAGCATTATATATATGTCGAGAGGGGATCCCGAATCCTCATGTGAAAGAAAATAAACGATACGACCTTTTTAAAGAACTAGCAACTTATTTACAAATGGACATCATTGAACTCGATGTAAAACCTTCAACGATTTTTTCAGAAATTGATTTATACTATCAACACTTAATTGGAATTTTAAGGCTTAATCATTACATTCCTCCGTTACGATAATAAATGAAAGCGGGTGACTCAAAAGATTCAGAGTCACCCGCTTTAAAATAAGAATTTATACTTTTGTTTGGCTCTCTCATGATATGACAAAAAGTTTTCCTTATTGCTGCTTCTGTAACTTTAAATTGCTCTCCTGTCTTAATGAGCTTGTAGGAGTATCTTGTTTTTATTCCAACTAACAAAGTGCTTTAAAATCTACATTAATCTTTAACATAGAGTTGTTTAAAAACATCAGTTGCTTATAAACCTAACTTATAGTCATATTCCTTCGCTTTATCTACTTTTGTTTCAAATTCTAGCTTAAGAAACGGCTTATATGATGGTTCAGCGAGTTTTACAAATGAATATGTAGATAATTTTTGTAAAGTTTGTTCAACTACATCTATATTACAATATAACACGACATACTTTAATCGCTTAGATACATAGTGTACATTCCCAAATTTCCTTAACATTTTTACATGTTTTAAAGAATGAAGCCAAACAACGATTCCTTGCCGCTTTTCAAACATAATTTATTCTCCTTAAATATATCTCTTTTATTTTCATTTATTTATATTCGATAAAAAATCCATACATTGTTAGTCTAGCAAATCTTCATTGTTCTCACAATATATCTTCTTTTCACTTATCTAAAAAAAAACGAGTCAAATGACTCGTTTTTAAGAAACTTTACAACCACAACTTCCTCCTGATCCACAGCCACCACCACAACTGGATCCTGTATCAAAGAACGGATTACCTGTAGGAACCTTAACATGCTCAGATACTGCTTGACCAACTTGAACACTAATTTCATCAAGTAATGACTGTAGTTCATTTTCGGCCTTTTTAAAATTGGCAATACTCTCATTCAAGTCAAGTTCTCTTTTTATCTCTCGCATATCTTTAGATATTTTCCTGTAATCAGGATGATATTTTCCAAAACGCTGCACATCTTCATATAATTCTTTTGTTTTAGAAAATTGACTGATAATCCTTTGCGCATTTTTATCATTCTTTAATATATGATAACGAAGTCGGTATTCTTCAGCAGGCTCTGACTGAAGAACTAAATTAGCTAAATTTTCCGCTTCATCAAGTAACATTATACTTTCTATAGTAGCAAACATAGAGTATTTGCACCTCCGACAATATTTTACCACGATTATCCTCATTTGAAAAATGTGAAAAACTATTTAATCGATTCAATCCAAGTTTTCGATAAATTATAGCGTGAAGAATCATTATGAAATACTTCCACCTTTATGCTATGTTCTCCTTTGGGGAAATTTTTCAAAATAAACGCCGCAGTGTAGATTTCATCAATTAACTTTCCATCTACAAAAATTCCAAGATGCCCTTCACCATTCTTTTTACTTCCTCCCTTTTCTTTAAATACAAAATTCGGTATGTAGCATTCTACATATATATCCTTGTTTTTAATATGATGATTTATTTTAATTGCTTTCCTTTCTTGTTGACTCATAACCTCTAATACGTTTGAATCCTTTTCTGAGTATGATACAGGAATTATTTCTAATTCCGCTAAGGCTCTTGGCCTGTCCTTTGAGCAGCCGGTGGCAAGTAATCCTATTATCAATAAAATTATGATGGTACGTCCCATAACATTCCCTCCTTTATTGATATTGTTTGCAAACAAATAGAAAAACATAATATACAAAAAAAGAAAACGACTTAAACTTTTTTAAGTCGTCTTCAATCTGATTGTCGCATTGCTTGAAACATCCCGATCATCATTTGCGCCATTTGCAAGGAATTCGAAAAATGCGCAACTCTATGTGGAATCGTTTTTTGATAATAATTCATCATTGCAATTTCAAACGATTCAAGATCATTTGGATTTCTTGCAAGTTTTCGATACCAATATGGTTGCTCTCGAAGAAATTTCTGGCGCTCTTTATCTAACTGGATATATTCTTGAATTTCCTTTCTCATATAAGGCCCCTTCCAATCTTATATATTCCATTAATCTTTTCGGAAGGAAAAAGGATGCTGATTCCCACCAGAAGAAGGTTTGTTCCCGCCTTTTGTAAGACCAAATTGGTCAAATAATTGTTGTATCGTTGTTATTGTATTACTCATATTTGAAATATGGTGGTTCACTTGATTCATATCCATTTTTTTTACTGCAGTTAGCATTTGTGACATAAAATCTACTTTATCTTCCTCTTCATTTCCAGCTTCCTCTGCTTTTTCCTCTTTATATTGATTCCAGATAATATCATTTTCCCCTAACAAATACCAATCCTCAAACACTTCCTGCCATTCCTTTTGTCCTTTCCTTACCTCTTGAACAAGCTTCGGGTGTCTCTTTACAAATTCCTTAAATTGTTGAATTGAAGTATGTGATTTCTTCGTTGACATTTTCCTCACCTCATTGATACATTTGCCTACTTTATCATATCAATTTGATGTTTATTCTGTTCGCCCATTTATCAAGACAAAAAAGAGCCGTAACGTTAGTCATCACGACATTTTGATCTTGATGCATTGCATTTAGCTTTTAATAACTTCATCACAATCGATAAAACAACAAAAAGGCTGGTATTTAACCAACCTTAATGTAAATTAACTTGTTCCCATGTCTTTATAAAGTTTTGTGTATAATACAATTCATCTACACCTACACCTAAATGTGTAAATTCTTCATTTAACATAGTATCACGATGTCCCTTACTATTAAGCCAGCCTTCAGATGCTGCTATACCATCTACGTAATGAGCTGCAATATTCTCACCAGCCATCTCGTATTTAATATTTTGCTCACCAAGTCGATCAACCAGTGTCTCACCACTTGGTGTTTCGTGAGAAAAATAATTATTTTTTTTCATATCCTCACTATGCAAAAATGCAACCTTTGACGTCTCTTCGTCCCACTTAACTGCAGGAACATGATGTCTTACCCGCATTATATTTGTAATAGAAAGAATTTGCTTTTCAGAGCCTTCCTCGATTTTCTCCCATTTTTCCTCACTTACATCTTGAGGTTCTATCAATTCACCTCGGTAAGTAACCTCGTAGGACCGTTGCTTAATAAAGGTTTCAGCATCCATCGCTCTTATACTTGACAAAATTCCATCAAATTTGTCTATATATAGTTGTACATACACTTCACCAATTTTAACTGTTGGACGTGTATTCATATCTTCCTCAGATAACTCAAATCGATATGTGTTCCCATTATGTTCTAAAGATAGTGTTGGAGTAATTTGAACCGTCTTGAAAACTTCTTGTACTGATTGTCCTATTTTTAAAGGCTCTACATTTACCTCTTCACCTATCCCATAAACTGTGACTACCTTTTGATTCAAAATCCCTATTTGAATATATTGTTTTTCAGATTGTTGATATATCCACCAATCATAGTCATATGCTGAAGGATCTATTCGATCTGGTTCACCAAGTTGTGCCGTTATTTCCTCTGATGATTTATTCATTAAGGACAAAATTCCATCTTCAGGTAATTTTTGTGAAGCATCTCTTCCCTCTTTTTTATTGTCTTCATTTGGTAATTCTTCATTTGAGATTTGAACATCTTCATTTTCATGTTGTTCTGAAGGCGTGTATTGTCCAAAATATATAAACAATACATAACTAACAAAAATGATTAAAAAAATGACAACAGTTCGAAAGATGATTCGCATGTTACTCCCCTCCTTCAGCCTGAATGTTTCTATTATTATATGAAAACGAACCATAGTTATTCTAGTTTATTCTGAGTTTTAGTAGTATTACTATTATCCCCAAAAATTATCTACTTAAACATTATCGCTTAATAAAATTAAATATAACTCAATATTATTATATCATTTAGTTTGGATGAAGTCCTCCTTTGTCAAGGGTAAATCTTTAAAATTTAAAATAAACATGAATTAAAACCTTGGTAGGCTTGTTCTACTATATACTACTATTGTTTCTTTCATTATTTACCTCTGACATTTGAATATAGTCTCGAAATATATAGAGCCTATGGTTTAATACCACCAAGAGAATTTTATCCATATTTTTCTCTCAGTAAAAAATATGAGAACAAATAAAAAATTGCATAGCATTGCAAGTTAGGAATTTTCATACTATTATTTATTTTGGGGAGTCTATCATTTATAAAATTTGCTTTCATCTGTCCTGTTAAATAAATGTCTATTCCAGATTGTTTATTCACTTTATTTTATGAAATGATTTAAGTTATAATATAATGAGTGAAAAGGCTTTAGGAGGGAAATACCTATGAGAATCGAAGATACTGGTTTAGAAGGTTTAACAATCGAATTATCACGGCTTGATTTAATAATGGAAGACATCGGACTCGTTAGAGCAGATCAATGGGACTATGAACGAGTAACATATGACAGAAAAATTGAAGTAAAAGGCGATGTTTTTTATTTACGTGTTCAAGGATATGCTGTTGAGGGAGATGTTGGAGGAAGATACGCTGTAATAAAGTTATTAACTCCATTACTAGGTAAGCATTACTATCCTCACGGTGTTGAATACGGAGAAGGTGAACATTTTCCTACCGGAGTAATTAATACAAGTAAAAAATTATTGAATCAATTATCAGAGGCATTGAAAAACGTAAGTATTTAAACAAGAGTAAAATTGTAAGCGATTAGATCTGGTAGAAACGTATTAGAAAAAGGCTGCTTCTAAGATTTAAAGGGCTTGTCAAGAAAAGTGTGTAAGTTATTCTAGATATTTCTTCACACGTTCCTTTAGGTGGTCATGAACTAATAGTTGATTCATGACCATAGCCCATTGCTGGATGCGTCCACCATCC
>NZ_JBQENT010000025.1:0-72490 GCF_052044855.1 Metabacillus sp. 22489 | reverse complement strand
TCACTGCCAAACAAGTAGTGTAATGGAGTATTTCACACAAAAAAATAGAGAAAGGTGAATTTGAGTACCCTCAAATTCACCTTTCTCACTATTTAGAGCTAGTTATGTCCCAGCCTCTTTCTCATAGGTTAAAATAACAATCTTTAGTTGTGATGTTCATCAATTTATCTATAGCTTCCTTATCTATTTGCCTTTATTAAATAAGCTTCAAACCACTAAATAAAATAATCGTTGCCATCACAGCCTGTAGTGGTTTAGCGGCGACTTTAGTGGATAACTTACTACCAAAGATTACTCCGGGAATAGACCCAATTAAGAGGTTGGCTGTTAGCATGTAATCAACGCTTCCAAAGCTTGCAGTAAGGATACCAGCAACTGTTACTAGTAAAAATGCATGAGCGATATCAGTACCTACAAGTTCCGAAGGCTTTAATTTATACAAATAGAGCATAGCGATCGCGAATAATGAGCCAGAGCCAATGGATGTTAAACCAACGATAAAGCCGAAAACGACACCTATTAATATCGTTAGAGTCTTCTTCTGATCCAAAGGAAGCAATTGCCAGCGGTTCGGACGGATTTTTTTATCAAAAAATACCCGAATAATAATTGAGATGGCTACAATTGTTAACACATAGCCAAGCGCATGCTTAATAATTTTTTCTTGATGCTCGTGAAATGCTGGAAACATGTAAAGAGTGGTAATTGCAACTACAGCACTAGGAATACTTCCCATCGCCAAATATTTTACCATTTTAAAATTAATCGTTTTTTGCTTCCAATGCTGTCCGACTCCAAACAATTTCGTAATCGAATTGTAAACAAGATCTGTTCCTACTGCGATGGTAGGATTTATCCCTAATGCTATAAGAAGAGGAGTTAACAAGGCAGCTCCACCTACACCAGTTAAACCTACTAAAATGCCAACTGCTAATCCCATTACTACGATACTAACGCTCATTTTGTCTCCTCCTAAAATAAACCCGAGTATATCTATATGATTTTATAACATTCACGAAGGTTAGTAAACAATATTCTAAATATTTTCACTAAATACTTTATTACAAACACCCAAAATTGGTGAATTTGAAATCTTAAAATGCCTAAGAAGCTGTTGTTTTTTAAAAACAGCTTAAACGAATTACGTGACTCCTGCTTAGAGGAATCCAGACGTACCCTGAAGAGGCTTAACCGCCTGACCAGCTTAAGCTGAGTATCTGTAATCGAAGACAAAAACAGCAAAAGTAATATGTAAAAAGCAACAAGCCTTGTGAAAACAATATGATTAAAAATTGAGGTAACGAGATAATGTATGCTAATATTTTGTTTTAGGGAAGATCTTTATTTCTTATAAGAATGAGGTAATAGAATGTCACCAAAAACAAAGGAATCGAAAAAAATTGCGACATATTCACTAATTATTATGGGTGTGGGATTTATTGCGACAATTCCCTTTCAAGGTTCGATTTGGATCGATTTATTGCAAGGTGGATTTGAGGCTGGGTTAGTCGGTGGTTTAGCCGATTGGTTTGCCGTTACTGCACTATTTCGTCATCCACTTGGCCTGCGTATCCCACATACAGCATTGCTCCCGAATAATCGCCAAAGAGTAACAAATGCGCTCGTATCCATGTTAAAGAATGATTGGCTTTCTAAGGAAAGCATCCAAGACAAGGTGAAGCAAATTTCTTTTACGAACATGTTAATCCCGTTAGTAAAGAAGGAAATCGAAAAGGAGCGCTTTAAAAAGACAATCAGCAAGCTATTAAGGCAAGCAATTGAGTATGTAGAGGTTGAAAAAATAACACCGTTTATTAAAAAACAATTGGAAATGACGATCTCGAATTTAGATTTGAAAAAGCTTTTAGACCGTTTAAGCTCTGTCCTGCTTAAAGAACAGGTGGACGAGAAGGCATTAGATTATGTGTTAAGAGAAGCTGAAACCTGGCTAAGTAAGGAAGAGACAAGCCGTCGTCTTGGAGCTGTGACGATGAACGTTTTAAGCAAGGTTCAAGTTGATGGAGTACTTCAGTTTGCTCTTAAATCGATTCAAAGCTTGCTGAATGAGGAAAAGATGGGGAATATTGTGAAGAACTTATTGATGAGTGGCATCAAAAGTTTAAAGCATGCGGAAGAACCAAATCGAAAAGCACTCATTCAGTATATTCGCAAGCAAATGATTGGAATGAGCGAAAATCAACAGCTCGTTAGTGGAGTCGAAAAATGGCGAGAGAAGCTTTTAGCAAATTGGGAGCCAGATGAACAAATCACAGAGACGCTTAGCAAGATTAAGCAAAATGTTATTGAGATCATTGAAAGCGATGATTTCATAGAACGCTATCTCATGCCGATGACGCAGTATTTACTAGAAAAGGTAGAGGAAAATCAAGAGGCGATCGATTCGTGGATTAAAGTGCAAATCGCGATTCTTGTTGAAAGAAACCACGCACAAATTGGCAATCTCGTTCAAGAGAATTTGGATAAGCTTGATACAGAAACGTTGATAGATATGGTAGAAAATAATGTCGGCAAGGATCTGCAATGGATTCGAGTGAACGGGGCGGTTTGTGGATTCATTATCGGGATAATATTAACAGCAATCCATGGTTTAATAAGTCTCGTATAGAATTAAGATAGCAATTGAAATAAAAACAAAAAAGGCAATACTGCATATCAATAGAGCGGTATTGCCTTTTTGTATTTGTCGAAATACATCGAGACAACAGCTACTTATTTATGAAAATCCCGCTTCGCCAGTTCATGCAAGTTTAACAAAAGCATTTAATAGAAAAGAAATAGAAAACCTTCATATTTTACATGTACACATCGTAGGATGGAAATAGACGTTAAAAAAGGAGGTTAAGACAAAGTTATGAATGCGATTACAATAGTTATTGCTTCGATGTGTATTTTAATGATCGCCTACCGTCTCTATGGAACCTTTATGGCTGTCAAAGTACTAAAGCTGGATGATTCTAAGCCAACGCCTGCGCATGAAGTAAATGATGGTAAAGATTATGTACCGACTAACAAATGGGTCTCATTTGGACATCATTTTGCCGCAATTGCAGCGGCAGGACCTTTAGTTGGACCAATTTTAGCTGCACAATTTGGCTATTTGCCTGGTCTGCTCTGGTTACTAATTGGAGCCGTTATCGGTGGGGCAGTACATGATGCAGTTGTTCTCTTTGCCTCAATGCGGAAAAAAGGAAAATCGTTATCAGAAGTAGCAAAAGAGGAGCTTGGACCTGTTGCCGGATTTTGTACAGGACTTGCGATGCTTTTTATTATCACGATTACAATGGCTGGTTTATCGATGGTTGTTTTGCATGCGCTAGAAAAAAATCCGTGGGGAACCTTTGCTGTAGGAACAACAATTCCGATTGCGATGGGAGTAGGGCTTTATTATAAGAAAACGGGTAATTTAAAATTAGCATCAACTGTAGGCTTTATTTTACTTATGCTCGCGGTCTTTATTGGACCATCGATTCAAGGGACAGCTTTAGGCGATTTTCTTACGTTTGATTCAAAGACATTGGCACTTATTTTACCTATTTATGCATTCTTTGCGGCAGCATTACCAGTTTGGCTATTGCTTGCACCAAGGGATTATTTAAGTAGCTTTATGAAAATTGGCGTCTTCCTTGCTTTAATTATCGGAGTGTTTATCATTAATCCATCCATCCATTTCCCTGCGGTAACAGAGTTTGTTAACGGTGGCGGTCCAATTTTAGCAGGACCAGTTTGGCCGTTCATTTCAATAACAATTGCCTGCGGGGCGATTTCTGGCTTTCATGCCTTCGTTGGTTCAGGGACAACACCGAAAATGCTCGACCGATGGAGTGATATTAAGGTAGTTGGCTTTGGGGCGATGCTAGTCGAATGCCTTGTTGGTATCATGGCTCTAATTGCAGCAACTGCTTTACAGCCAGCAGATTATTTCGCAATTAATTCTACCCCAGAAGTATTTAAAACATTAGGGATGGAAGTTATTCATTTGCCAGAGCTTGCCCGGGAAATTGGCTTAGATTTAGAAGGAAGAACAGGTGGCGCGGTAACTTTGGCCGTTGGGATGACCTATATTTTTACTAGTATCCCATGGTTTGAAAGTCTATCATCCTACTTCTTTCAATTTGTCATTATGTTTGAAGCGGTGTTCATTTTAACTGCGATAGATGCAGGTACACGAGTTGCTAGGTATCTCATTCAAGACTTTTTCGGAGAATTTTATAAGCCTTTGAAAAGGACGGAGTGGTTACCAGGGAATATTTTCGCTAGTGCGCTAGCCTGTTTGATGTGGGGGTACTTGCTTTATTCAGGAGATATTGGCTCGGTATGGGCATTATTCGGTGTTTCAAACCAGCTTATGGCTTCAATTGGATTAATCGTTGGTGCAACCGTCATCTTAAAAATTGCCGACAAACGAAGATATATGTTAACATGTCTCATTCCGCTTGCCTATTTGTTTGTTACCGTTAATTATGCAGGGTATTGGATGGTGAAGCATGTATACTTAAATCCAGCAGCAGCCGGCTATAATGTATTAAACGCTATACTTTCAGTCATTATGCTCATTCTTGGGGTAGTGATCTTTATATCAGCAATTAAAAAATGGCTAGAAATCTGGAATACGCCACGCAGACAGCTAGAGGCTACTTATTAAGTAGCAAAAAAGCAAGGGTTGGGCTCCAAACGAAGATACCCAACCCTAGTTTTTATATGATTTCCATATATCTAAATCCGTAAATAGATCCAATCGTCAATGCAATTGTCCAAATAGCGAGACTGATAGCCAGCCACATAATAACCCATCTACGAGATGAACCGAAAGTCAACGCTAATACAGCCGCTAGGTCTGTACCAACTAATCCCGGTGCGAGTATTGCTAACCCTGGTAGACCATACCGTTCCCATAGCCGTCTTGCCCTTGTTTCCCTTTTGGTTGGCCCAGTAATCCCCTTTTTTGCTCTTCTTTTTTCTCGCCACTTTGAGAACTGTTTAAAAAAGAGTCCTAAAATGACGACCATAAGAAAGTTTCCTGCAAAACCAATAATTCCTACGGCAATAGGATTCAGCCCTAACCCAACCCCAAGTGGGACAACAATGAATACATCTAATAGCGGTGCTGCTGCAAGTAAAAATAATACTATATATTGCCAAATTCCTTCTGACTGTTGCAACCATTCCATCATAAGTTTAAATCCTCCAATTTTTATCTGTAATTACCTATACGTGTAATTTGAGAAAAGGTTTCATAAATTCCAAATAGTGTATCATTTGTTATGAAATAGAATGGAATAAGGATAGTGTGCACTATTGTAACAAGGCATATTGATGATGGCAGAAAGCTAAAAACACAACAAGATGTAACATATATATTGAATTATGTAATATATATGTTACTATTTTAGTGGGAGGGATGAAAAAGTTTGGAAAATAAAGTGAAAATAGCCCGTGTACAAGTTGGTTTAACACAGCAACAATTGGCTGATCAAATCGGTGTCACTCGCCAAACAATTAGTTTAATTGAAAAAGGGAAATATAATCCAACCTTAAAGCTCTGTCTTGATATTTGTTATGTAGTTAATAAAACGCTTGATGAAATATTTTGGAAGGAAAAGGAGAATGGGGAGAATGAAAAAAATAACAGATGAACGCTTAATCTTGCAAAACTTAAAAAATATCCGATTTGCCTACATGATTCAAACTGCCGGAATTATTGGGATACTAGGCTTTGACTTCATAACTAAAGGACTAGAAGGTATGAGAGAAAATCCTTTATGGCTTGTATTCATGATAACAACGGTCATTTCTCTCTATTTATCGATGAATATTAGTGTAGACCATGAAAAAAGCAATAAAGCCCCGAAAAAGGGTTTGACGATTTCACTTCTTGTAGCAGTCATGATCTCTTCAGTAGTTGGCTTTCTCGTAACATTAACAGATGGATATACAATAAATGATGGTTTGGTGGCTGGAGGGATATTATTTCTATGTAGCCTTGTGCCAGTCTTTTATATCTACTATTTACGAACAAAGCAAGAGGATGATTATGACGAATAAAAAGGGAAACCTACTAAAAAGTGATAAGTTTCCCCTTTTTGATATATGCTTGAAATTGATTTGACTTGTATAAATCATATTTTTATACATAAACATACAATTTACGTACTTGCTATTTCTTAAGTAAGTCGATACTTTTCTTTTAGTGATTCTGGTGCCATTTGAATCGTTCTCTGCAAAATAAAGGTAGCGATCACAACATCATCAAAAATTCCTAATACAAGTAAAAAGTCAGGAATCAAATCATATGGGAAAAAGATATAGACAAGCAACAAGATGACTGAAATGCCTTTTTTGCGAAAAGGTACTTCCTTTGAGAGGAAAAACTCCTTTAAGAACGGGATGAATTTCCAAAACGTCAGGATAAATTTTATTCTTTTAAAAAATTTGAACAAGTAAATCACTCTTTCTTAGTAGGTATACTAATGAATATATTTTCTAGGATGATTGTATTTTAGTAGATTTTTTTAGTATGCCCAATTTCCTTTTTATCTGAAAGGAGAAACCCTCTTATTATTAGATGACTTGAATAATATCCTGGTCTTTGCTTTCAACACCTTTATTAAACGTTAATTTTGTTTTAAAGCGATAGGATATCGTTTCTGATGAACATGGGATATCCTCAGGTAACTTGAACGTAAATGACACCTGGCTATCTTCCTCTGAATTGATTTGCTTTGATGACAATACCATTGCTGTATCAAGGACTTTTTCTTCACCTGTTTTTTGATTTAACAAGACTAAATCACATTCAATTCTTTTTAATTTCTGTTCAATTGTTCCGCCTTTAATATAAAAGTATCCGTTAATTAATTCGCCCTTTTTATAGGTTTCCTTTGGCAAAATAAGATCAATCATCGCAGATCCAACACCTAAAAGTGACATATATTTCCTAAGTAACATACGTTTGTTTTCCTCCTAAATTTTTGTAGTCTTTTCATCTATTATCGTTAATGCTTCGATGTTTTTCTGTAATTTAAGTTACACCTTTCATTCTCCTTTATCGGATCTAGGTAGAGTTAGAAGGTATAAAAAAACCTTTACCGATTGAGGTAAAGGTTTTAGATACAAATAAAGACCTTTACCGTTAAGTAAAGGTCTTGCTAACAACGTTTGCGTTGCCAACATAGCCGAGAGTGATAAAAACACTCTGTAATGACGACTTTGTTGTAAAAGCTACTCCCCTTTAGGAGATCCGATATTGATTTGAGAATATCATAAAATATTTTTCTATCAGCGTCAATAGGTTTTTGAATATTTATTAGGTAATTTGTGACAAAAATGTTAATCGCTTCACGCGGTGAATTTAATCACTCTTTGTTTTAAAAATTTTTTTGCGATAATATGAATGTTGAAGAAAAGGTTAAGAGATTTTAGGAGGATCATAAAATGAGTAAGTCGATGATAACAGCTACATTTGGTTCAATCCAGTGGTTGTTTTTTATTTTTGCAAATGTAGTAGTAGTCCCGATTTCAATAGGGGCTGCATTTGATATTCCAGCATATGAGGTCGCAACAATCCAACGCAGCTCATTTATTTTTACGGGAATTGCATGCATTCTGCAGGGGGTGTGGGGGCATCGCTATCCGATTATGGAAGGTCCTTCAGGAGTAATATGGGGACTTGTTCTAAATTTATGCTTTTCGGCCTCATCGCTAGGTATGAGCTTAGAGGAAATCGGTGGCGGGATTGCAACAGGGATGATACTAGCAGGAATTTTTACAATGATTCTTGCAATCTTTAATCTGTTTCCGCTAATCAATAAAATTTTAACACCAACAGTCATGAGTGTTTATTTATTTTTACTTACCTTTCAATTAGTATTTACCTTTTTTACAGGGATGCTAAAAATAAATGATAACGGAAAGCTAGATCTCCCTATTTCACTTTTTTCAATTGTGATCGTCATCTTTGTCTGTTTGTTAAATATATTAGGAAAGAAAGCAATTAGTAATTTTTCAATCCTTATCGGGATGATAGTAGGCTGGATTGGCTATGATCTATTATTTCCGGAAAATATAGCGATGGCGAGCAAAGCAAGCTCACTCACCTTGTTCCCGTTTGGGCAACCAAATTTACAAGTAAGCATCATTTTAATTACGTTTCTTGGCTGTTTAGTTAATTTAAGCAATACGAGAACAACAGTTGAAGCGACGTCAAAAATACTTAACGAGACAGCGAGCAGTCATCAATATAAAAGCTCTTATTTATTAACAGGTTTATATGCAGCACTAGCACCGGTCTTCGGATTAATCTCCTATTCGCCATATGCATCATCTATTGGATTTTTGGAAAGTACGAAAATGGTAAATAAGAGGCCGTTTCTAGTAGGTGGGGGATTGATGGTTCTGCTTGGAATCATTCCAGCCCTAGGCTCATTATTAGCAACATTACCGATTACAGTCGGAAATGCGGTTTTATTTGTTGCTTATCTTCAACTATTTGGAACGTCGATAAAAAGCTTAAACGGCTACCAATTTTCATCGAAAACGATTTATCGATTAGCGATTCCTATTTTAGTAGGGGTATCGATTATGACGCTAGATAGCGAAGTATTTACTAGCCTACCAATCTATTTACAGCCGCTTTTTGGTAATGGGTTTATTGTAGGTGTGCTTTTATCCGTTTTTATTGAAAAACTCATCAAATGGGATAAAGTAGTGGATTAAATCATTAACTCCTAACCTTGAGGTAGACATTATCTTTAGGGAAGGAGTTATTCCCTCATTTTGCATTTCTCGGATTATTTAAAAAAACTCCAAAACAACTAACCTCATACTCACATTTTCTATAAAAACAAAACAAACAAATCAAAATAAATAAAAACAAACAAAAACGGGTGTTAAAACAAAAACAAAAGTAGTATAATCAAGAAAAGTAGTTGAGGATTTAGTTTCTATGAAGGAGGTTACTAGATTGAAAGTCTCTCTTTTTATTACATGTTTAGCAGATGTTTTCTATTCAAATGTAGGAAAGCATACTGTCGAATTATTAGAAAAGCTTGGGTGTGAGGTTGATTTCCCTGAGCAGCAAACATGCTGTGGTCAACCAGCCTATAATAGTGGGTATCATAAGGAAACGAAGGAAGTTGCCAAGCATATGATTAAGACATTCGAGGCATCAGATTATGTTGTTGGGCCGTCTGGATCATGTATTGCAATGCTCCGTGAGTATGGGCATCTCTTCAAGGATGAGCCGGTTTGGAAGAAAAAGGCGGAAAAGCTTGCAAGTAAATCATATGAATTAACTCAATTTATTGTTGAGGTATTAAAGGTAGAAAACGTCAATGCTAGTTTACCAGCATGTGCTACGTATCATAAATCATGTCATATGACACGGCTATTAGGTGTGAAAGACGCACCATTGAAGCTGTTGGAAAATGTTGATGGCTTGGATGTAAAGCCACTGCCGAATAGTCATGACTGCTGCGGCTTTGGTGGAACGTTCTCGGTGAAAATGGTGCCGATTTCTGAGCAAATGGTTGATGAGAAGGTTCAGCATGTTGAGGAAACAGGAGCAGAAATATTAATCGGTGCAGACTGTGGCTGTCTCATGAACATAGGTGGACGGATTAACCGAAAAGGAAAGCCGATAAAAGTGATGCATATTGCAGAAGTACTCAATAGTGAGGTGAAATAAAGCATGGCGATGAAAATCAGTGATGACAAGTTTTTTGAACGGGTTGATAAAGGTGTTAATAATTCATTTATGCGAAATGCGGTTGCATCTGCCCAGGAACGAATGCAAGGTAAGCGATTAGCGGCAGCAGATGAGCTAGGAAATTGGGAGGAATGGCGTAAGCTCGGGGAAGAAATTCGAACACATACGCTTGAAAACCTAGATTATTATTTAGAGCAGCTTAGCGAAAACGTGATAAAACGCGGTGGTCATGTATTTTTTGCGACAACGAAGGAAGAGGCAAATGAATATATAACAAAGGTTGTCAAAGAAAAGCAAGCGAAGAAAATCGTTAAATCGAAATCGATGGTGACGGAGGAAATCCACTTAAATGCTGCATTGGAAGCGGCTGGATGTGATGTGATTGAAACGGATTTAGGTGAATATATTTTACAGCTTGATGACCATGATCCACCATCACATATTGTTGTACCAGCACTTCATAAAAACAAAGAGCAAATCCGTGATACTTTTAAGGAAAAGCGAGGCTATCAAAAATCGGAAGTCCCTGAAGAGCTTGCCCTTTTTGCTAGAGAACAGCTGCGTCAGGAATTTTTAAGTGCTGATTTAGGCATAACAGGCTGTAATTTTGCTGTAGCAGATTCCGGATCGATTAGTCTTGTTACAAATGAAGGGAACGCTGGACTTGTAACCGCTTTACCGAAGACGCAAATTACCGTGATGGGAATGGAAAGAATTGTGCCAACATGGGAAGAGCTTGATATTTTAGTTAGTTTATTATGCAGAAGCTCTGTTGGGCAAAAGCTAACGAGCTATATAACTGGATTAACAGGCCCAAAGGAAGATGGGGATGTTGATGGTCCGGAAGAGTTTCATCTTGTCATTGTTGATAATGGTCGTTCAAATATATTAGGTACAGAATTTCAAAGTGCTCTTCACTGTATCCGCTGTGCTGCATGTGTCAACGTATGTCCAGTGTATCGTCATATCGGTGGTCATTCATATGGCTCGATTTATGCAGGTCCAATTGGTGCGGTTTTAACCCCGTTGCTAGGAGGCTATGAGGATTATAAGGAATTACCTTATGCATCAAGCTTATGTGCAGCATGTACAGATGCATGTCCGGTAAAAATTCCTCTGCATGAATTGCTCATAAAGCATAGAAGAAAGATTGTTGAGGATGAAAAGAAGTCTCCATTCGCTGAAAAGCTTGCAATGAAAGGCTATCAGTTAGCTGTAAGCAACCCAGCTATATATAAGGCAGGAACAAAATCTGCATCAACCGTCATGGCGCCATTTACCGGAGGAAACAGTATTCAAAAGGGGCCAGGCCCTATAAAGCCATGGACAGATGTTCGTGATTTCCCAGCACCGAATAAAGAAAGATTTCGAGATTGGTATAAAAAGCGTGAGAAGGGTGGCGAGTAAGTTGGCACAAGGGCAAATCATTGGTCGCGAACCATTTTTAAATCAACTGGCAGCTAAGCTTGGCCGCGAGCGGAAGAAGGATGTTCAAAAACCTGTGTGGAAGCATGCTCCACAATATGATGTTTTAAAGGATGCTACTCAAGATCAATTAGTGGAAGTGTTAAAGAAGCATTGTGAAGTAATCCATACGCAATTTATTGAAACGAAGGCTGAAGGACTACTACAAGTAATTGAAGAAGTATTTACACAATATGAGGTCAATCGTGTTGTCACTTGGAATGACCCTCGTCATGAGGAGTTTGCTCTTTTAAACCACCTGCAAACGAAGTGGCCAGCGGAAGGAAAAGCTGTCCACATTTGGGATCCATCCCTTATGGAAAAAAATATCGAAGCAGCGGAAAAGGCAGATGTCGGCATCACATACAGTGACATCACCTTAGCAGAATCAGGAACAGTCGTCCTCTTCAGCAGTGAAAATAAAGGAAGAACGGTTAGTCTTCTTCCGAAAACATATATTGCGATCATCCCAAAAAGTACATTAGTACCGCGGATGACACAAGCAACAGCAATGATCCAAAAGCAAGTGGAAGAAGGCAAAAACATTGCCTCATGTATAGACTTTATTACAGGACCAAGCAATAGTGCTGACATTGAATTAAATTTGATTGTGGGTGTCCACGGGCCGATAAAAGCGACGTATATTGTTGTGGAGGATAAATAAACAAAAATAAAGGCATACGAAACTCAAACTGAAGTGAGCTAGTATGCTTTTTTCTATGATTTTTAGAAAAGTAGAGTGTGAGCATATGTTGACAGTCAAAATAAATATAAATTTCAAAAATAAACAAAAAAGATATTCAAAAATAAACAAACATAATGTATAATCAAAAACAGATAAACAAATATGAAAAAAGAGATAAACAAACGATAAAGAGGAGGAAACAAAAATGGTTAAAAGTTTATGGGATAAAGAGAAAGCGGCAACATTACCAAAGGGAGTGGAGGAATTAGTTTATCGTTCAAATCTTATTGGATCTGATCGTTCTGTATGTAACTGGGGTGGCGGTAACACTTCAATGAAAACAATTGAGAAGGACTTTCGCGGCCGTGATGTTGAAGTCATGTGGGTGAAAGGAAGCGGCTCGGACTTAGCAACAATGAAGGCACATAATTTCACAGGTTTAAGAATGGAGGATATCCGTCCATTAATCGAGCGTGACGAAATGTCTGATGAAGAAATGGTTGCTTATCTAGCTCATTGCATGATTGATAGCAAGCATCCACGTGCATCAATCGAAACATTATTACATGCATTCCTACCATTCAAGCATGTTGACCATACTCACCCAGATGCAATTATTAGCGTATGCTGTGCGGACAACGGCCGACAAATTGCTGAGGAAATTTACGGGGATCGCTTCGTATGGGTACCATATGTTCGCCCAGGATTTACTCTTTCTAAAATGATTGCAGAAGGTGTTAAAAACAATCCAAATGCAGAATTAGTGTTAATGGAAAAACACGGCTTAGTCGTTTGGGGAGAAACAGCAGAAGAAAGCTATGAAAAAACAATTTCAATCATTAATGAGGCAGAGCAATACATTCAAGCTAGATTAGTAGAGGAAAAGGCATTTGGCGGACAAAAATATGAAGCTCTTTCAGAAGAAGACCGTAAAAGCGTCCTAGCTCAAGTGATGCCAGTTATCCGTGGTGCAGTTAGCGATGAAAAGAAAATGCTTTTAACATATGATGACGCAGAAGATGTTTTACTATTTGTAAATAGCAACAATGCGAAGGAATTATCACAGGTTGGCGCTGCATGTCCTGATCATTTAGTACATACAAAAATGACGCCACTATATATCGATTGGAATCCGCAAACAGAGGATGTTGCTAGCTTAATTGAAAAAGTAAAAACAGGTGTTGAAAGCTTTAAAGAGGAATACAAAGCATATTTTGAGCGTAACAAAAACGAAGGAGACAAAATCTCTGAAGCAGCTCCACGTGTTATTTTAATCCCTGGTATCGGTATGGTAAACACAGGGAAAACATTAGCAATGGCTAATGTAAGTGGTGCTTTATACCATCGTGCAATTGCGGTTATGAAAGGTGCTACGACTCTAGGAAACTTTGTATCATTAAATGAAAATGAATCTTACAATGTTGAATATTGGCCATTAGAGCTTTATAAATTATCTTTAGCACCAGCTGAAGCAGAATTTTCTCGCCAAGTAGCATTTGTAACTGGTGGAGCAGGTGGGATCGGTAGTGAAACTTGTCGCCAATTTGTCGCAGAAGGTGCACATGTTGTCATTGCCGACCTTAATATCGAAGGTGCAGAAAAGGTTGCAGCTGAAATTAATGAACAATACGGTGAAGGCCGTGCAATCGCAGTAAAAATGGACGTGACAAGTGAGGAAGCAGTTCAAGCTGCATTCGAAAAAACAGCATTAACATACGGCGGTGTTGACATTATCGTTAACAATGCAGGTCTTGCTACATCAAGTCCATTTGATGAAACATCACTTAAAGAATGGAATTTAAACATGAATGTGCTAGGAACAGGGTACTTCCTTGTTGCGCGTGAAGCATTCAAGCAAATGAAAACACAAGGTGTCGGCGGAAATATGGTATTTATCGGCTCTAAAAACTCAGTTTACGCTGGGAAAAATGCAGCAGCATATAGCTCTGTTAAGGCGATGGAAACTCATCTTGCAAGATGTATTGCAGCTGAAGGCGGACAATATGGTATTCGCGTTAACTCTGTTCTTCCAGATGCTGTGTTACAAGGTTCAGCAATTTGGGGCTCAAGCTGGAGAGAAGAACGTGCAGCAGCATACGGCATTCACCCAGACCAATTAGAAGAACATTATCGCAAGCGTACAACATTATTGGTTAACATCTATCCGAAAGATATCGCACAATCGATTTTATTCTTTGCTTCTTCTAAATCTGATCGCACAACAGGATGTATGCTAACAGTTGACGGTGGAGTACCTGCAGCATTCACTAGATAATAGAAAAAGGTGCCTTGAAAGGCATAAACACAAGAAGCTAGAAGGAAAGAACGAACAGCTCTAGAACTTTATCTTATCTGAAACGAAAATGAAGGTGTAATAGCAATCGACTATTGCACCTTCATTTGTATCATGAAATGACTAGTTTTAGAAAAGACTGTAAACGTAGTTATCGTTTTTAGCGATGAGATTCCTATGGGAGAAGAACTCCAAAGAAAACTCATTGCAAAGTCCAGCAACGTGGAAATTTTAGGACAACGAGCTTTACCAAGTTAATGAACAAATTAGTCAATGGATATTGTAAGCGGAACATTCACGTAGTAACAAAGAGTGTAAAAACAAATTTTTAATAACCTATAAAAAAACCATTTGAAAACGCTTCATAAATCCCATTTTCATATGCTATACGCAAATAATAGATTATGTCATAATTAATAAAGAGCCTACAAGCAAATCGTGCAAGTAAGCTCTATTCATGATTGAACATTCCTCATTGTGAGTGAACAGGAGGTTAATATAAGAAATGCTTGTAGCAGAAAGACATCGAAAAATCGTTGATGTAGTAAATGAAAGATTAAGCATAAGAGTAACAGAACTAAGTAAACTCTTTCATGTAACAGAAGAAACAATAAGGCGTGACCTAGAAAAGCTTGAAAAGGAAAATCTTTTACGCCGAAGTCATGGTGGTGCAGTTAGCATTCAGGATGAACAAGCAGAGGTTTCCTAT
The DNA here is from genome assembly GCF_052044855.1 of Metabacillus sp. 22489. Lineage (NCBI taxonomy): Bacteria > Bacillati > Bacillota > Bacilli > Caryophanales > Bacillaceae > Metabacillus > Metabacillus sp. 22489. Next base: position 57,615 of record NZ_JBQENT010000025.1, on the reverse strand, counting down.
ATGGAAAGAGAAATTACGAATGCTGCTGAGAAACGGGCAATTGCCATTGAAGCGGTTAAGCTCATCAAACCAAATGATCAAATCGTATTAGATGCAAGTACGACAACATGGTATATGGCGAAGGAAATGCCAGATATACCGTTAACCGTTATTACGAATTCAATTAAGGTTGCAATTGAACTAAGTAAAAAAGAACAGATTAAGGTGATTTCAACAGGTGGGATGCTATTATCTAAATCACTCTCATATGTTGGACCATTAGCTGAACGTTCATTAAATATGTATCATGTCAATAAAGCATTTATCTCATGTAAGGGCGTCCATATTGAAGGTGGCTTGAGCGACTCAAATGAATGGCAGGCATTATTAAAAAGACAAATGATGCTCATAGCTGATGAAACGATTGTAATGGCAGATTCAACTAAGTTTGGGGTACGAACCTTTGCTCATATTGCTGATATTCAGCAAGTATCATGTGTGTTAACAGATGAAAAAATCTCTGCAAACGCTCAAAAGATATTTGAGGAAAAAGGCATTGTGATGAAGATTAGTAAATGAGCTAGCTTTGCTGACAAAGAGGGGATAGGAAATGGGAGCTGACCTATTTACGGAGTTATTACAATTAAATGACGAAGAAAAGCTCATGCTCCAGCAGAAAAAAGAAGTGAAAAAGGAGCTATATACAAGCCAGGAGCATTTCATCGTTGAAAGTGAAAAATTTCTTAACAATAATACGATGATTATGATTCGCAAGCATACTCGCTTCGTTGATTTTCCAAAGCATAAGCATAATTATATTGAAGTGAATTATGTTTATAATGGCGAGCTTCATCAAACGGTTGGAACGGAGAATTTCACCTTGAAAAAGGGTGATTTACTCTTTTTAAATCAACATATTGAGCATGAGCTAAAGGCATGTGGAGAAGAGGATATCATTATTAATTTTATTATCCGCCCAGAGTTTTTTTCGTTTATCTTCTCCTATTTAACGACCGAAAATTTGTTAAGTAACTTCTTAGTGAATAGCTTATTTAACCATACGCAAAATGGGCAATATCTTTATTTTGCTGTTTCAAAGGTAGAAAGCATTCAAGAGCTCATCAAAAAAATCATTGAAGAAATGATGTGGCCTTCGATGATGTCTGAATCAACGATCAAATTGTATATGGGTCTCTTTATGATCGAGCTTATTAAACATTTAGATAAAGTGAAATATAAGGAAAATGACGGAAAACATCAAACGATCGTTGAGTCATTAAAATATATTGAAGAGCATTATAAGGATGCTACATTATATGACCTTGCAAATAGATTAAAGCAGCCACATTATGCATTAAGCAAACAAATCAAAAAGGCGACAAATTATACGTTTAAGGAATTGCTCCAAGAAAAAAGACTAACTGTCTCAAAGGAATTATTAGAAAATACCTCATTATCAATCAGTGCGATCGTTGAGCAGGTTGGTTATGAAAATATCAGTTATTTTTATCGTGTGTTTAAAGGCAAATATGGTTATACACCGAAAAAATATCGTGATAAAACAGGACAAAAATAATGAAGAAAAGGCTATCTATCCCATATAAGTAAGCGGATTTGATAGCCTTTTTCGTTTTTGTGGATTTTTTGCAAATAAGGACAAAAAATATGTTGAACCACGATATAGGATTATATGTCGTTATTTTTTATTATAGAATAAAGGAAACGTTTTCAATGGAGGTGTTTAAATGAGTACATATAGCTTAGCTGTTGATATCGGTGCATCAAGTGGAAGGTTAATTCTTGGGCATCTTGAGAATGGTAAGCTTAAATTGAATGAAATACATCGATTTGAAAATAACATCATCCGTAAAGGTGACCATTATTGTTGGGATGTTGAACGGTTATTTCAAGAAATAAAAACAGGAATTAAAGCATGTAACTCATTAGGCATTAAGCCGGAAAGTATCGGGATTGACACATGGGCTGTTGATTTTGTCTTATTAGATGACGAAAATCAGCTAGTAACAGATGCTGTTGCCTATCGGGATCCGCGAACAGATGGAGTAATGGAAGAGGTTTTTAAGAAAATTCCTAAAGAAAAACTATATTTAGAAACAGGAATCCAATTTCAAAAATTTAATACAATCTATCAATTATATGCGTTAAAGCTAAAATCTCCTGACGTATTAAAAGAGGCAAAGAGCTTCTTAATGATACCAGAGTATTTCAATTTTCTATTAACAGGGAAAAAGGCAAATGAATATACAAATGCAACTTCAACTCAGCTAGTCAATGCATTTACGAAAAATTGGGATGCAGACCTATTAAATGAATTAGACATCAATAGGGACATATTTCACGAAATAAAGCCGCCAAAAACAATTCTTGGAACCTTATCTGAGGAGTTGGTAGCTGAGTTTGGCTTTGATATGAAGGTCATTCTTCCTGCAACACATGATACTGGATCAGCAGTGATCTCTGTTCCTGAACTGGAGGATACAATTTATATAAGCTCTGGTACATGGTCGTTAATCGGTGTCGAAAACCACTTCCCAATCTGTGTTCCAAAAGCATTGGAATATAATTTTACGAATGAAGGTGGACTCGACTATCGCTTCCGTTTCCTCAAAAATATTATGGGGCTATGGATGATTCAAGAGGTAAAACGAAATTATGATGACCGGTACTCCTTTGCTGAGCTAGTTGAGCTTGCTCGCTCTGAAACCGAGTTTCACTCAATCGTTAATGTTGATGATGATCGATTTCTTAAACCTGACAATATGATTGAGGAAATCCAAGCATATTGTTTGGAAACAAAGCAGCAGGTGCCAGAAACACCAGGACAGCTAGCAAAATGTGTGTATGAAAGTTTAGTAGAAAGCTATAAAAATGCCATCAATGAAATAGAAGAAATCTTTGAAAAAACATATTCCAAAATCAATGTTATTGGTGGTGGCTGCCAAAATGAAATGCTTAATCAATTAATAGCTGATGTGTTGCAAAAGGAAGTGTATGCAGGGCCAGTTGAGGCGACGGCAATCGGCAATCTTGTTGCACAGCTAATGGCATTAGGGGAAATAGCAAATATCGACGAAGCAAGAAAAATCATTAAAGACTCATTTGAGGTAAAAACATATAAAGCGCTTAATGTATAAAAATCTAGTATTGGAGGAAGAAAAAATGACAATGAAAGAAAGCTTTGAGCTTGCTAAAAAACAGTATGAAAAATGGGGAATTCAAGTAGATAACGTAATTGAAACGTTAAAAAGCGTACCAATTTCAATTCACTGCTGGCAAGGGGATGATATTGGTGGCTTTGAAGTAAATAAAAGTGAATTATCTGGCGGTATCGATGTCACTGGTAATTATCCGGGGAAGGCAAGAACTCCTGAAGAGCTTAGAAATGATTTAGAAAAAGCACTTTCCCTCATTCCAGGAAAACACCGTGTGAATTTGCATGCAATTTATGCGGAAACAAATGGTGAGGCTGTCGAACGTGACCAATTAGAACCGAAGCATTTTGAAAACTGGGTAAACTGGGCGAAGGAGCATGGTCTAGGACTTGATTTTAATCCAACATTATTTTCCCATGAAAAGGCTGCAGACGGATTAACATTATCACACCCTGATCCTGAAATAAGAGAGTATTGGATTAACCACTGTATTGCAAGTCGCAAAATCGGGGAATATTTCGGTAAGGAATTAGGAACACCAGCTTTAACGAATATTTGGATCCCGGATGGCTATAAGGATGTACCAAGTGACCGTCTAACACCAAGAGTACGTTTAAAGGAATCTCTCGACAGAATCTTTGCTGAAGACATTGATGAAAAGTATAACGTAGATGCGGTTGAAAGCAAGCTATTTGGCATTGGCTCTGAATCATATGTTGTCGGCTCACATGAATTTTATTTAGGCTATGCCTTAAAAAATAATAAACTATGCTTATTAGATACAGGACATTATCATCCAACAGAAGTCGTTTCTAACAAAATTTCGGCAATGCTTCTTTACAGTGATAAGCTTGCTCTACATGTTTCACGCCCTGTTCGTTGGGATAGTGATCACGTCGTTGCATTTGATGACGAACTTAAAGAAATAGCCCTTGAAATTGTGCGAAACAATGCGTTAGATAAAGTGATGATCGGCTTAGACTTCTTCGATGCAAGCATTAACCGTGTCGCAGCATGGACAATCGGTACTCGCAATATGATTAAAGCATTGCTATATGCATTATTAATGCCAAATGACCACTTAAAGAAATTACAGGATGAAGGCAATTTCACAGAAAGATTGGCACTCATTGAAGAATTCAAATCCTATCCGTTTGGTGCTATTTGGGACTACTACTGTGAGCAAATGGGAGTTCCAGTACAGGAAAGCTGGTTAGACGACGTAAAGAAATATGAGGAAGAAGTTTTAGCAAAAAGATAAGATAGAAGCATGCCCCTATAGAAGTTCATCTGTAGGGGTTTTTTACTGAAAAGAAAAGTTAATGTGTACTTAGTTTTGGTATAGAAATCCTTCTGGTTACAAGCCACAACAGCCTCTTGTACCTTGTTTGTCTGAAGCGAACGATGACGCTTGCGCTTTTCTACTATACTAAAATAGTACATTTTTTCCTTTCATGTTTCTACTAAACACCATATAATGAAAGCGAATACACTATTAAACAAAGGGGAGGAGAATATAAATGAATCAACATGAACTTCCAGCTGTTATGAAGGCAGCTGTCATGAATAAACCTTTTGAAATAGAAATAAAGGAAATGGACGTTCCAGGCGTTCAAGGTGATGAGGTACTTGTAAAGGTGATGACTGTTGGGGTATGTGGCTCAGATATTCATTATTATGAACATGGGAGAATTGGCCGGTATGTTGTTGAAAAACCGATTATTCTAGGTCACGAATGTGCAGGCATCGTCGTTGCTATCGGGGAGAAGGTAACAAAGTTTAAGATCGGTGATCGGGTAGCAATTGAACCAGGGATTACATGTGGTAAATGTGAATATTGCAAGCAAGGAAGATACAATCTTTGTCCAGATGTAGAATTTCTTGCAACCCCACCTATCGACGGTGCATTTGTCCAGTATCTTAAACATCGGGAGGATTTTTTATTTCCGATCCCAGATGAGCTATCTTTTGAAGAGGCTGCATTAGTCGAACCGTTTTCCGTTGGCATCCATGCCTCAAAGCGCTCCCAGCTACAACCAGGCTCGTCTGTTGCGATAATGGGAATGGGGCCTGTAGGTTTAACAGCTGTTGCGGCGGTAAAGGCCTTCGGTGCATCAAACATCATCGTGACAGATTTAGAAGCGAATAGACTTGAAGCAGCGAAAAGATTAGGTGCTACTCATGCCATTAATATTGCGAATGGAGATCCAAATGAACAGATTTTGCAAATTACAAATGGAAAAGGTGTCGATGTTGCCTTTGAAACAGCTGGTAATCCACATGCGTTAAGATCGGCGTTAAAGGCTGTGAAACGTGGCGGAAAACTAGCAATTGTCGGGCTCCCGCCTCAAGATGAAATTGCCCTTAATGTCCCGCTTATTGCTGATAATGAATTAGATATATTCGGGATTTTCCGGTATGCAAATACATATTCTCAGGGAATTGAATTTTTAAAAACTACTGATTTAACTTCATTAATTACAGATAAATTTGTATTGGAAGAAACAAAGGAAGCCCTTGAAAGAGCGAGGGTAAATAAGAAGGAGAGCTTAAAAGTAATCGTTTATCCGAACGGGTATATCGAGGGATAGAAAAAAGAAAGGCGTTGAAGCTAAAAGCCTCTATCGCCTTTCTTTCGTTTCGATTATTTTTTTTGACCTTGAGCTTGTTTACTTAAATTTTCGATTAATGTAAGTGGGAGCTTAAATGATTCCTCGTTGAATTGAAAGAGAAACTCATCGTTATTCACAATATCGTTTTCCTTAAGAACCATAATTTCTTTATTTAATCGTTCCATCTTCTTATCCAACGCAGAAGCTGTCGTTGCAGCCTCCTTTAATTCATGAACAAGCCGGCTAGGCACCTTTTTATTGTATTTATAATAAATTTTATGCTCTAGGCTTGCCCAGAAATCCATCGCAATCGTCCGAATTTGGATTTCAACATAAACATTTTCCTCACGGTCAGACATAAAAATAGGAATTTCTAATATCATATGGTAACTTTGGTAGCCATTGGGCTTTGGATGCTCGATATAATCCTTACACTCAATGACATTGATATCCTTTTGGGAAGCGAGCATTTCACTCAATTTGTAAATATCTGAAATGAAGGAAACAGTAATTCGAATTCCCGCAATATCACGAATGTTTTCTTTTATCGAATGTAATGATAAATCACAGCCCTTTTTCATCACCTTTTTCATAATGCTTTCAGGGGATTTTAAGCGTGATTTTACATGTTCTATCGGGTTATAGTCATGCATATAATTAAACTCATCCTTGAGAATATTGATTTTCGTATTCATTTCATCAAGGGCAAATTTATAACCCATTAAAAATCTAGTCATTTCAAGCTTTATTTTTTTTATATCATCTAAATTAAAATTTTCTATATTCAATCTTGATAAAATCCTCTCTTTTTGAATATTAGTACAACAATTAGCAGATCAAGATAACGTTATTGTTTGAAGATCTGTGGTGGGAAGACGAGTCGACAAATGACTTTAGATAATTCATAATAATCAACCTGTCCCTTTGATTTCACTAATCGTTCTGGGATATTCTCAGATAATACCATGATGGACCAAGCGACAGTATCTAAATCTAGATCCCCCCAAATTAATCCCTTTTCTTGAGCCTTCTTAAGGTCAGAGACAATTCGATCATGAACCTTTTTTCTTGCCGCTGCTATGATATCAGCTAATTGCGGGTCCTTTAGTAACAATTCAGGGAGCAATCGATGCAATCCAATCTGATTGATTTGTGAATAATGCTGCTCCATTACACTCGCAAAAAACCGTTCGGGATCGACAAATGACCAATTTGGTTCAGGTGGCAATAATTTGTCGATTTGGTCCTCTAAAAGTGACATCATCAGTTGCCGTTTATCGGTGAAATATCGATAAAACGTTCCTACTGCAACACCAGCATGAGATGCAATTTCCTTAGCGTTTGTTTGCTCATATCCTTTTTCGATAAACAATACTCGGCCACTTTCGAGTAGTGCCTGTCTTTTTTCCTGAGCCCGTTTTTGTTTCGGAACAGAAGGATACACCCCAATTAACTTTTCATCATCATGCTCAGACATAGTATCACCTCATCACTATCATACCATAAAAAAGCAAAACGTGAACTAAAGTTCATTTTTGTTGACAGAAATTGTCTAACATGCAATACTTGAACTATAGTTCATATTATAGGAGAGCTATAAGGTTTCACGGATCTTTTCATCTAGTCGGGTAACCATGTAGAAACTATATAAAACTATAAAATTTTTTTTACATCTATTTAAAAATGGAGTGTAATTTATATGACGGTTAATGATAAAATGGCAAAAGAAGGGGATAAAATCCTTTTTACACGAAATGGAATAGAAATAGCCGGCGAAGTGTACAAGGTAAGAGAACAAAGTGTTATCGTTACAATAAGCAAAAATGATGCATATTTAATTAATGTTGAAACACCGTTAACTGTAGTTTCTCACAAACACTATCAAATTATAAATTAATCATATTTTGACTAGGAAGGTGTAGATGAAGATGACAGCAGAAACAAACAAACCAATTACAATTAATTCAACAATATCATTAAAAGGTATTGTAAAAGCAATTTTTCAAGATACAATGCATGTCCAAATTGGTGGGAAAATCATTACCCTTCCGATTAATGATGATAAAATATTAAAAGGTGAATAGATATAGATAATTGGAGCTAACGAGATTAGCTCCTTTTTTTCATTCTTCGGTGAAAGATTTTTCGTATTATAGAGGGATTGGACTGTTAATAACTTAATTTTTATTAATAGACATATATGTTCTCAATAATTAATTGTGTGAAAATCGGGTTGGATATAGTAAAATCGATGTTGTGTTAACTTTATTAGTTTTGTAGTTAACAAATTGATAAATCGTTTAAACTGGAGGAAGCTATGTATAAGCTGCGAGGTCATCATCTTTTCTGTCTTCTTGGCTATCGAGGAATGGGCTATTCAGCGGAATACGTCGAAAATATGACAAGGTTGCATCAAACCTTGAGGAACAACCCAAAGACGTTAATTCAGCTCGTAAAAGGCCCTGACCATTTATGTGAGAAGTATCCAAACACAGGTGAATACCACTGCCAAGATGCCAATATTTACACTAGAGATGCTGCTATATTAGAGAAAGTAGGACTTGAAATAGGCCAAATCCTTCCCTGGGAGGAAATTGAATCATCGATTAGAAAGCATGTCATACCTTCTGTTATTCAAACTGTATGTGAAACATGCTCATGGCGTACATTTGGAGTATGTGAGGAAGGTATTCGAGAATTGCTTGAAGGCAAGGGATTAAGGGAAATAAAAAACGCAAAAGAGGGACACGCAAAAGAGGGACAATCCCCATTAACATAATGGGGACTGTCCCTCAATTGCAAAAATAAACTTTTATCAAATATAAAAACACAAAATATTATCATCAAAATTGAAAATTACTCTTCATTTTAAACGTTGGGGACAGTCCCCAATTTCCAACATCAATCTCTTATTTTTTCAATTACAATAAAGCATGTACTATCAGGCAATCGAACGATGTCTCCGGCTTTGTTCATTATTTTTACTTTTGGCAAGAGAAATTCTTCGTAGCCTTTTTGGAGGTAGTGCTCGAACTTGATAATGCTTGCGTTTTTTCCGAGTGCTTGGGTGATGGCCTGTTTGTATTCTGTTGGTGTGAAATAGCCGAATTGCTCCTGAACTTCATGTGGGTAGGCTTCTTCTCCCCAAGTATAGGTGTAGCAAAATTCCATTAAATCGTTAACAGGAAGTTGAATCGTTCTTTTATCTACTTCCTTGTATTCAATCTTTCTCCCTTTAAAATCATTCACATACCGTTTGAAAAAGTCCATTCCACTTGGCTCCTTAAACTCAAGCAGTCGCATTTCGTCTTTCGGTTCGGTCATTATGCCATCGCGGATAATAATTCGCCCACCAGTACTTAATACTTCAAATGAGCTTTTCAAGGCTTGAAGCACTACCTCATGATTAAATTTGCGGCCATTATACGGAATATATGAATAGAGCTCATGGAGAATTGAGGAAAAGACAATCGTATCGATGCTATTAGCTTCATAATATTTTTTTAAATCTAATGCATCAGCTTGTTTTACTAGCCATCTTTTATTTTCACGAATCTTTTTCCGATTCAATTCCTCAATGACATTTGTTGAGACATCAATGCCTACGACCGTTGCATCTGGATGGTGCTCTGTTAATAAATCGAGCATCACTCCTCCACCAGCCCCAATATCTAGCATTAAGTCTCCTGTAGCATAATCAGAAATGACCTTCTTTTGGTCTTGGCCATTATTCATGTCAGTTAAATACGTTTGCTCATTTTGCAGCCTGTCAAACGCATCCTTTCTAAATCCAAAGAAGTCATACAGCATAATGATCGCTCTTTCATATAGCGGTGATTTTTCTGCTTCCTGGCAAAATTCAATCAATTTCTGCCCTGCCTTAGAATAGGTAAATTGTACACCGACAATTTGCCCTAACTGGTCTAAAGGGAGAACAGACAATGTCACATGCTCGTTTTCCGGAGCCTTTCCTTTTGCAATTTCCTCTAAGGAAAATTCCGCTAAATAAGATTCAATAATTCGCTTCTTATATAAATTAATAGCTTTTTTCCCTTTATAGTCATAATAAATATCTCGCATCAATGGCTCAAAACTAACCTGTTGCAATGATAGCGGATCAATCCTTTGATTGATGAAAAGAAAGATTTTAAGAAACTCTTCAAACGTAAAGTCCTGTAAGGCAGATTCCACATACCATAAATCGGTTTTCTTAAAGAAGTTTGCTAACGTTATAGTATATTCATTGTCACCCGTTAATAGTCTATCAAACAAAGCGTTAAAATCCTCACCGTTTTTAATCGAGCTTTCTCTTAATCTCTTAAGTCTATCGTTGAAGCTTTGTTCAGCATGCCGCTTTTTCATTATAATAAGCGAAATAACCTCTTCTACCTCAGAGTAAATCGATGCCCATAATTCCTTTGAAACAGCCTCAATAATACATTGATTAAGCTTTAAAAGAACTCGTTCAATATTACAAAGCGCAGAATTTTCATTGTGTTCAATCCAATCAATAAGCGGTGAAAATTGCTGGTAACGGACCTCACCTCTTATGAATTGACCGACTAAACCATGTGTTAAAATGAGCAGATAAATAAGCTCTTCACGTTCAATAGTTCGATTTTGATAAGGAATATTCATTTGCTCTGCCGCATAAATTTGCGCGGATCCGATGTTATGGATAGAAAGCTGGAACCCCTTTTCCTGCCATTCCTTTCGTTTATGTGTTAACCCTCCTTTCGCAACTTCAGACCATATTAACACTTCCTCAATGATTTCCTTTTCATATGCTGGGAGGTCGATTTCATTCAAAACTCGCAATGTTTTTTCAACATAAGGGAGAATCGGGTTTTTCGGAATTTTTTCTAATGCATCTACCTGTTCTAAATTGACAATTTGTTCCTTTGTTAAATAAAGATATTGCAGCCACTTGTTTTTTCTTAAAATACTTTCATTACCCTTAGTAATCTCATAAATCAATTTCAATGAATTTAGCAATTCACACTCTCCTCTTCCCGGTACCTTCATTCTATTTATTCTAAAGCAAACACATTTTGGAAAAAAGTAAAAAATATACGGTAATTAGTCGAAAAAGGAATACACCTTTAAAAAAGGGTTTTGTTATCGTTAAGGTGAAGATTAACAGTAACATAACATGCTGGAGGTAAAGATGAATTCTTACACCGAAATTAAACAAATCTTTAGCAATAATGCTTCATTTCCACTTATTTTTAACAATAAGGAAGAAAAACAGAAATGGCTCAAAAAAATTAAAGAAACCCCATCTATCCAACCGTTACTGCTAGAAATAAAGGACGAGGCATCAAGGCTTTTACACGAAAGGGATCAGGAGCTAACATTTACTTTATTTCAATTATTTGAAAAGACAGGGTCAAGGCTTGAATATGAAAAGGTATATTTCTCAAAGCGAAGACGTCTAAACACATTTGCCATCATGTCCTTACTTGAGCCAGAGAATCAAAATTATTTATCAGAGCTGGAAAACACCATTTGGTCGATACTTAATGAATATAGCTGGTGTTTACCAGCCCATTTAACGAATAGTGCAGAAACAGCAACAGAATTTGCAACTTCCCTTACCAAGCATGAGGAAGCTGTTAATTATACAATTGATTTATTTGCAGCTGAAACAGCGTTTGCCTTAAGCGAAATTTATACGATAGGAAAGGAGAGCTTATCTCCTTTAATCGTTAAACGAATTCATTCAGAAATATGCAAACGGATTTTCCGACCATTTCTTGCTAGCAAACAAGGGTGGGAAACAGCGACACATAATTGGGCAGCGGTTTGCGCTGGATCGCTTGGCAGTGCTGCACTCCATTTACTTCATGAGGAAGCAGAGCTATCAGAGATTATGACAAGAGTATTAAAGACGATGGAGTATTATTTACAGGGCTTTCACGATGATGGAACATGCCTTGAAGGCTATGGTTATTGGCAATATGGTTTCGGTTTTTATGTTTATTTTGCCGATTTATTAAAAAAGCGTACATTGGGGAAAATTGACTTATTTTGCTCACAAAAGGTGCACCAAATTGCCCTATTCCAGCAAAGGAGCTTTCTTTATAAAAACAAGGTTGTTAACTTTTCCGATGCACAGAGGGAAGCGAGTGTGTTTCTCGGACTTAGTCATTATTTGCATCACGTTTTTCATGATATTCAAGTGCCAGAGCAGCAATTACGAGCGTCCTATACAGAGGATCATTGCAGCAGGTGGGCTCCGGCATTTCGCAATTTACTTTGGTTTGATGACAAGCTTGAGGGTAAGCCTTGGAAATCTGAAACAAACTATTTTAACGAATCACAATGGCTAATTTCCAGGCACAAGGCAAACAACGATTTTTTTGCGTTTGCCGCAAAGGGAGGTAATAATCACGAGCCGCATAATCATAATGATCTCGGACAGTTTATTTTACAAAAAAATCATGAAGCCTTCCTAAAGGATTTAGGCTCTGGTATGTATTGCAAGGATTATTTCGGGGAAAAGCGTTATACCTTTATTTGCAACGGCTCACATGGTCATTCAGTTCCACTGATCAACAATCAAGGACAAGGCGCAGGCTCTACCTATTACACAAAGGTAGTAAATGTACAATTGGCTGAAGAGATAGACCGTTTTGAGCTTGACTTAACAAAAGCCTACGAACGGTCGATATTGAATACATACTATCGGATGTTCGTTTGGAAAAAATCAGCTTTACCAACATTAACTCTCGAAGATACCTTTCATTTCGATAAAATGCCGGAAAGTGTTGTTGAACGCTTCATTATCCCTAACATCCAAACAATTGAACAGGAAAATGGCATTTTACTCAAAGGAAAAGAAGCATTACAAATAAATTATGATAAAGAACAATTAGATGTAACAGTTGAAACATTTACGATTCTCGACCATTTTGGCGTTAAACAAATGAATCAATTTCTAGATTTTCGCGTAAGAAGCATAGAAAAGCATCTCAATATAAAGCTAGAATTTCAATTTATGTAAAAATACTTTGAAAATAGTCAAAATTATTTCTACCTCGCAATGTTGCCAATGATTACAATAAAGGGAAAAATCACTCCGAGGTGGAGAATATGACAAATGGTTGGATGTCTGGCTTTAATCGCATTTGTGAATGGATTGCGAGATTGGCTTATGTGAACGTACTATGGCTTTGCTTTACAATACTAGGCCTCTTTATTTGTGGGATCGGACCGGCAACAGTTTCGCTATTCTCAATCATTCGCAAATGGCTGCAAAAGGAAGCTGATTTTCCGATTTTTAAAACATTTTGGCTAAGCTTTAAAAAGGAATTTGTGAAAGCGAATTTGCTATTTTTCTCATTGCTATTTATTACGATTATTCTTTATGTTGATTGGGTGCTTATTCAATCGATGACAGGGATCCTTCACTACTTATTTTTAATGGTTTTTGCGATTGTCGCGTTTTTGTTCAGTGTGATCGTTTTATACATTTTTCCTGTCTATGTACAGTTTGAAGGAGATATTTTCCACTATTATAAATCTGCTATATTAGTTGGGATATCCCATCCAATTCGCACATTTATGATCGGGTTGGCGGGGATAACAAATATTCTTATCTGTCTCATTTTGCCTGGTGCTGCTATCGTTTTCGGTTGCAGTGGCCTAAGTTATTTTGTCATGTATATCTCATATTCTATTTTTTCGCAAGTAAGTGATAATGCAAAATTTAAAAATGAGGGAAAAGCAATCGAGGGTTAGTTAGATTGCTAGAGAAGCATAGGGAGGCACAATTCCTGGTTAAGATTTTCATATTGAATTTTTTGACAATTATAAAAATATTGTTACAGATGTTAAAGGTTCAAGATAAATAGATTACAATAATTGGATGTCCATCTTTTTCTAGTATAATGTCTATGTATCGGCCGATTACAATGTTCTTGCTCCAAGAAATGTCAGAATAATGAATATGAATGATTGATATTTTGATAGGGGGAACGTCCATTGAAGAAAATAGTGTCGCTCATCGCTACATTAGTTGTGATATTCTCGACATTTACTGTGATGAATACTGCTCATGCTGCAAGCTATGACTCTAGTAAAACATATAAGCTGATTAATCGATATAGTGGAAAAGCATTAGAGGTGTACGAATGGTCTACTGCTGATGGCGGAAATATTGTCCAATATGATGATTTAGGTGGGGCTAATCAGCAATGGCGGATCATTGATGTTGGTGAAGGCTATCACAAAATTGTAAACGTTAACAGTTTGAAGGCGATGGAGGTCTACAATTGGTCAAATGAGAATGGTGCCAATGTTGCTCAATGGAAAGACTGGAATGGAGCTAGCCAGCAGTGGCAAATCGTCGACTTAGGTAATGGCTATGTGAAAATAATTAACCGCCATAGTAAAAAGGCTCTTGAAGTATATGAATGGTCAAAGAATAACGGGGCAAATGTCGTGCAATACGAAGATTTGGGCGGAGAAAATCAGCAATGGAAGCTTGTTGAAGTAAAGCCTCCAGAAACGATCACAGTAAATGCAACGATTGTTGTGCCTGCCGGTGAAACATTTGATGGGAAAGGAAAACGTTATGTTGCCAACCCTGATACGGTAGGAGACGGCAGTCAAGCAGAAGGACAAAAGGCTGTATTTCGATTAGAGGATGGTGCAACATTAAAGAATGTCATATTGGGTGCTCCAGCAGCTGATGGTGTGCACACATATGGGGATGCTCTTATTCAAAATGTTGTATGGGAAGATATTGGCGAGGATGCCATGACAATAAAGGAATCTGGACATGTCGTCATTAAAGGGGGCTTTGCCCAACATGGAAGCGACAAAATGTTCCAAATAAATGCACCTTCACAATTTGATATTATCAATTTCACGGCGAGAGATGCTGGAAAAATGATTCGGCAGCTTGGAGGTTCTACCTTTAAAACGAGCGTTTACATCGAAGGCTCTGTCATCACAAATATGAATGAAGCAATTTTCCGTACAGATAGCAGTACAAGTGAGGTTAAAATGGTAGATACAAGGTACTCTGATGTAGGTCGTAAATGGTACAATGTGAAGAATGTAACTGAAAGTAATAATTTTGAGTTTTAATAAAATGTAGACATAACGAAACGTCTGAATTTAGGGCTACCCTAGTTCAGACGTTTTCTTTGAATTTAAAAGGAGATTTTGTGAATACTCCGCTCCTCCAAAAGTGTAAAATTACATTTATAAAACTAAAGATGAAAATTATCACACATAATATGAAACTAGTTGGATCGCCTGCAAGATTCAATTCATCTGCTAGTATTCCAATAGAAAACATAATCTGTATAGAGATGATAGACAAGATAAGAGAAGAGCTAATGACGGAAAAGCCATTGACTACTCTATTTCTTGTTTTTGGAAGAATGATGAGAAGAAAGATGATAGCCGAGACAATCATTAATGTAATTGTTATAGGCCTTAATAAGGTAAAGGCTCCATTCGTAACAAATGATTCATATGTAAACATATTTACCCCCTGGAAGATTTGTTTAATTGTCGGCAATATCAATTTGATCCTTTAAGTAATCCGCATCCTCTTGATTAATACTGAAGTATTCCGTTTGCTCCGAGCCCCCACCATTGCATAGCCCAATCACTGCACCTTCGTCTGTGAACCATAGCTTGGAGTTAATCAGTAAGGTAGATTGCTTCGGGCTCTTCATTTGCAAATATGTATCAGGATGTCCTAAGTCTGCATTAGGAGACTGTAGCGGTTTTCTATGCATAAAAATCATCATAACATTATCAATAATATCCTGATGCTTAGCATCTGTAATGACCTTGCTATAATTGATTTGCTCCGTATTTTCTTTGCTCGCAAAGCCGAACGCGATTTCTCTAGTTGTCTCATGGGTCGTCAGTTTTCCTGTTAGATAACCACCGATAAAAATGATTAAAACGATAAAAATGGCACACGCTGTTTTGACAATCTTCATTTGCACTCCCCTTCCTTCGCTCTTATATAAATTAACGTATTTAAAATGTGAAAAGTTTCATTATTTGGAAATTAAAAGAGAGAAGGATACTAAAGGTTGAAATCCTGTGTTTTTAACTCTCTTGTTTTAGACGTTTTTTCGTCAATAGCTTTAAAAAATTGTTCTTCGTTTCCGGATGATAGGTCAAAAATTCCCCATTGTAGATAACCGTAAAGACACCAAATGGGGTTGGAGACTGTTGTTGAAGTTTTTGATAGCTATCCAGTTCAATCATTTGGACATCAATATGAAGCTCCTGTGCAGCTTCCTTAAGATTCATCTCAGCATCATGAGTAAATGGACATTGATGTGAGGTAAAAGCGGTTATGCCATTTCTATATTGTCGAGCCGTTTCCTGCCAATTGTAAAAGTGAGGAGCTTTGTCGTCACCAAAATGGTAAGCCATTAATTCAAATTCAGCCATTTTATCAACGAGAGTAAACCCTTTTCGTTCAAAAAATAATTTGTCAGGAAGCCATGTTTTATTGCTCGTCGTAACAGCGATTCCCGATAAGCCAAGCGTTTTTGCTTCTTTTATACATTCGTCCAAAAGCATGCTGCCATACCCTTTTCCTTTGCTTTTTCCAACAACCCAAAAGCAATGGATAACCATGTATTTTTTAGCGTTTATCGCTCTCCATGTATGCGTTCCAGGGATGTACTCAATAAATCCACGATGCTTACCATCCTCTTGAATGATTTTTAATGATAGCCCTTCTGTAAAGCGTTCCTTTAGCCAGCTTAATTTTTTTTGATAACCAGCATTTTTTGGTTTGCTTCGCATACAAAAGAACCCAGAGTCCTCAACATTTTGTTCATTGACATGAATGATTTCAACCAACACTGTTCCCTCCAAAGCAAGCGTATATTCACGCTTCAAAATTTTTAACAAACCCCGTGCTCTTCGCTACATAACCCATATTTTGATAAAACCGGTGTGCAGCTTGGCGTTCCGGTCGATTTCCGCTATTTAAGCCAATTCCTTTAGCACCAAGATCTTTTGCAATTGTTTCCGCTTGTTTCAATAGCATTCTCCCAGCACCTTGTCTCCGGTAGTTCTCATCAATGACAAAAGCAATAATTCGAGCATAGAAATCATCAGCGTTGTAAAGAACATCTATGTAGAATCCAACCATTCCAATTACCTTCCCATCTTTACATGCAACGAGAGTGTAATGATTTGGGTTTTCTTTGATTATGTGATATCTTTTTTTCATTTGCTCGACTGTTGTTGGGTAGCCAAGCTGATTCATCAAATGAGCTAATGCTTGTACATCCTCTACAGTAGCGTTTCTTATGTTCATATGTATCTCCTTTTTTGTTGATATAAAGAAAATTCTCCCAACAGGGATAAATTTCCTTTTCAGCATGAGTAAAAAAAGTCAAAATTATTGCAATCCTAGCAAAATATCGTTAAGAGTCTTACAATGTGATTTTTTATAATGGAACCATACTACAAAGAGAGGTGATGACCTATGAGTACAAAGACAGAACTATCTCCATCATCTAAGATGATTCAACGTAAACGAAAAAAATCGACAATCGAAAAAAGTGAGAATTTAGTAGGGTTCTTTTTTGTATCACCAATGATTATTGGGGTTTCCGTTCTAGTGCTGCTTCCGATATTTGCAACGTTTATTTTAAGCTTTGCAGATTGGAAGTTTGTTGCAAGCATCGACCAATTAAAATGGGTTGGCTTTGCTAATTTTAAAGAGCTTTTAAGTGATGATGTGTTTCGGAAATCTTTAATCAATAATGCCATTTTTATTTTTACCGTACCGATTTGTATGGCGATTTCGTTATTATTAGCTGTTGTTATTGATAAAAGTGTTTACATGAAGAGTTTCTTTAAAGTAGCCTTTTTCATGCCGTATATTTCAAGTGTTGTTGCGATCGCAGTTGTTTGGCAAGTATTGTTTCATCCTTCAGCAGGTCCAATTAATCAAACATTAATGTCATTAGGAATAGACGATCCGCCAAAATGGATTGCTGACCCGAACTTTGCATTACTATCCGTTATGCTCATTCAAATTTGGATTTCCGTTGGGTTTAATTTAATCATCTACATTGCAGGACTTCAATCGATCCCGAAGGAGCTTTATGAAGCAGCTGATATCGATGGAGCAAATGCTTGGGTGAAATTCCGTCATATTACTTTTCCGATGATTTCACCAACATCGTTTTTCCTCTTAATCACGGGAATTATTTCAACGTTTAAGGTGTTTGATTTAATTGCTGTTTTAACAAAGGGAGGTCCGATGCATTCAACAAGCATGATCGTTTGGCATTTATATGATACAGCATTTGTGAATCTTGATATTGGCTATGCCTCAAGCATGGCGGTTATCCTCTTTGTCATCGTATTTGCGATAACAATTATTCAATGGTTTGGACAAAAGAAATGGGTTAATTACTAAAGGGGAGGAAAGGATATGGCGAAGACGATAAAACTACAAAAGATTATCACAACTATTATTGTGTTTTTGTTTAGTATTTTGTTCATGCTGCCTTTCGTTTGGATGTTATCGACTTCATTTAAAATCGAGGCGAATGTTTTTACGTTTCCAATCCAATGGATACCTGAAAGATGGAATGGCTTCAACAATTATCGAGAGGTATGGTTTGGTGACTTTCCTTTTTATACGTATTATTGGAATTCCATTAAAGTAGCCGTGTTAACGACAATTGTTTCATGTACAGTTTCTGCGCTTGCAGCATATGGATTTTCGAAGGTCCGCTTTCCGGCAGGGAAATGGCTGTTTTTAATCGTATTAGCAACATATATGGTTCCACCGCAAGCAAGCTTAGTCCCACAATTTATTTTATATCGTAATATTGGGTTATTTGATAGCCATTTGGGCCTTATTTTATTAGGAAGCTTTAGCGTACTTGGAACGTTTATGCTTAGACAGTTTTTTATGGGGATTCATAACGATTATATTGATGCAGCAAAAATTGATGGTGCAGGACATATCCGAATTTTTTGGTCAATCGCATTGCCAATTGTCAGACCAGCTGTGGCGACATATGCAATTCTCCGTTTTATTTGGACATGGAATGATTACCAAAATCCGCTTATTTTTTTAAGAACAGATGCGTTATATACAATACAGCTTGCGATGCAAAAGTTCACGACGATTAACGGAGAATTTTATTCACTTATTATGGCTGCAGCCGTTTCAGCGATTTTACCGTTATTAATTGTCTTTATTATCGGGCAAAAGCAAGTTATCGAAGGAATTGCTCTTGGCGGGGTAAAAGGCTAATATTTAGTCAAAAAAATCATAAGAAGGTAAAATAATTTACATTTCGAACAAATAGCCATTTGCTATACTGCTTTGTAAGGGCTTACTTGTAAGTCTTTAATTGGGAGAATGAAAAATAAGGGGGATATAAAATGAAGAAACGAATACTTGTTATGTTTGTTGCTTTTATGCTGCTAATTGGTTTATTAGCAGGCTGTACAGATGGTGGGGAAAATGCATCAGGGTCTGGAGATAGTAAAGAAAGCGGAGATAAAGTTACAATTAAGTTTCATACACATGGAAATGAAGCAACCTATAATTGGAAGGAAACAATTGCTGCCTTTGAAAAGGAATATCCTAATATTAAGGTAGATTTAGTGATTCTTAGTGAAAAGGGTGATACTCAAGAGGCGTCGCAAAAGCTTGATTTAGCTGCTGCATCAGGTGAACAGCTAGATGTCCTTATGTTTAGTGACCCTGCAGGATATGCACAACGTGTGGCTTTAGGAATGGTTGCACCAATTGATGAATTTATTGAAGAGGAAGGCTACAAAGTTGCCGAGGAATACAAGGTTGATACGAAGATTGATGATCATTATTATGCTCTTCCTGGAAAATTCAACCCTTGGTATGTACTTTTAAATAAGGATCATTTAGATGAAGCTGGATTAGCTGTTCCGACCGATTGGACTTGGGACGATTTTATGGACTATGCGAAAAAGCTGACAACCGCTGATCACTACGGAACATATTTCCATGGTCCACAAGGTGGCGGCTGGCTGGAATATTTAAAATTAGCTCTTGCAAGTGAAGAAGACAATACGGAATTCGTTAAGGCAGACGGTACCTCGAATCTTGACAATCCATTATTCAAAAAAACGTTAGAAATGCGGTTGAAGATGGAGGTAGAGGATAAATCAGCGACTCCATATACCGATATTATGTCGCAAAAGCTTCATTATCGGAATCAATTTTTCAACCAGGATGCTAGTACAATTTTGATTGGAAGCTGGATGAATACAGAGCTTGGTGGAACAGACCAATTTCCTTTGAATTTTAATGTGGCAATTGCCCCATATCCGAAGAATAACAAGGATGATGAAGGTGGCTATACACCGGTAACAACTGACTTTATGTCTGTTGCAGCGAATTCAGAGCATAAAAAAGAGGCCTACACATTTATCCGCTGGTATACGACAGAAGGACAAATTGTTCAAGGCAAAAATATTCCGTCATGGAACAGCGTAAGTGATGAGGATTTGGAATCAATCGTTGATGGAATTTTAGCCGAAACAAAAAATCCGGAAAAAGTTGATAGAGAATCGCTAATCCATGTATTAAAAAATGCAAAATCATCAAAAATGATTCCACCTGTTGCTTACCAAGCAGAGCTTTACAAAGTGATAAATGAAGAATATGAAAAAATGATCCTTGATGGACAGGGTGTTGAGACAACGATAAAGGCCGCGGAAACTCGTGTTCAAGAAATTATCGATAATAATAAATAGATTTAAATATTTTTTAGGGGCGAGCCATTCATTCTGGTCACTTTTTCTTCAAACCTTCTAAAGTAATGGTAGTATAAGAGAAAAGAAGAATCATTAGCACCGAGTGAGTATCCTTCTTATCTTAAAAGAGGTTTTAACAATTCAATAGGAGGTATGTATGTGGAAGCGAATAAACCAAAGATTGTCGCCCCGTTCTTTTCGATTTAAACTTATTATCGCTTCAGTGATTTGCATTGTGCTCCCGGCAATGATTACGTTATCTGTTAATAGTTATTTATCGAAGGATGCGATGAAGGAGCAAGCGATTTCTAATGCTAGCCGGGAGCTAAAATTAGCAGGGGAATATGTGACAAAGCTGCTTGATGATATGTTATATATCGCTAATTTTATTCAAATTGATTCAGAGCTCAATACGATTTTAAAAAATAACGCAAAAGAGCCAGCTAGTCATGCCGAAGACGTTTTACCTAGTGAAGAATATGAAAAATATATCGAGTATAGCCGAGTCGTGAAAACGATTGAAAATATTACGTTAGTTGGCGAAAAATCATATGTAACCATTCTGCTGAAAAACGGAAAACATTATACAAACTACTCGATTAGTGAATATAACCCGAAAGAATTTTTCGAAGAGCCGTGGTTTGAGCAATTGGACCATGTTTATGGATATGAAGCTGTATGGATTGGCAGTCAGCCAACTGTATTTACATCTGAAAAAGAGACAAATCCATATCAAATATCTGTCGCAAGGACATTGCGGGATTCCAATTTAAAAATTTATGGCTATGTCATCGTTACGATTATGGAAAATAAATTAAATCAGGTATTTGAAAACCTACCTGGCAATGAAGAAATGATGCTACTAAATGGGGATAGTCAAATTTTATCTCATCCAAATAGCGAGAAAATTGGTCAATCTTTTCCTTATATAGAGCAGATGCAGGATAAACATTTCTCAAATATTATTAACATTGGCAGTCACGATTATTTAATTGCTGACCACCAAGTGACGAATACTGGCTGGAAGCTTGTTTCATTAACACCTTATACACAAGCAATTAGTACAATTAGTTCGATTTTTAATAAGATGTTTCTCGTGCAATTGATCTCATTTATCGTATTTTTCCTTTTATTAACTTATTTATTGCAAACGATTACAAAACCGCTTGTCCGTTTAGGGAATGTCGTTGCTGCTGTTCAAGAAGGGAATTTGAAAATTCGTACGAAAATTAATAGTAATGATGAAATTGGGAGATTATCAGCCTCGTTTGATCAAATGCTTGAGCGAATCAACAAGATGATTACTGAAATAACGGAAACTCAGGTGAGAAAGCGGAAGGCGGAATTTGCGATGCTTCAGGCACAAATCAATCCCCATTTTCTTTTTAATGTTTTGAATTCGATCCGAATGAAGGTGATGAGGAAAGGTGATCAAGAAAGTGCAGAAATGATTAGCTCGCTATCAAAGCTATTGCGAATGACAATTGATCAGGAAAAGGAAATGATCCTATTTAAGGAAGAGGTTGAAATTGTTAAGGACTATATCAACTTAATGAATATGAGGCAAAAGGAAAAGGTTCAATTTGACGTTTCGGTTACTGCTGAAGCAAATGTTGAAAAAATCCCGCGCTTTATTTTACAGCCAATTATCGAGAATTCGATTATTCATGGCCTCAATCAACGTGCTGGTCTTATTTCGCTAAACTCCTATATTGCAAATAATGATTTTTTTATTGTTCTCGAGGATAATGGGCAAGGAATGGATGAGAAAACATTAGCTGAATTGAGGGAGAAAATGACACATAGGGAGGAGATTGGTCCACACAAAAATAAGCAGGGGTTCTCAAGCATCGGCCTATCTAATGTGTACGAGAGAATGCGGATGACATTTGGTGAAGCATTTCATATGGAAGTGAATAGCTCGAACGGAGGCGGAACAATAATCATGATGTATGTATCAAGAGGAGGTAAAAGACCTAATGTATAAAGTGATGCTAGTAGATGATGATTATCCTGTCTTAGAGTTTTTATCGGAAACGATAGAATGGAACCGACTAGGCTTTGAGCTTATAAGTGTTCATGAAAATGGTGAGAGCGCACTTCAGCATGCCCTGCAACAGATGCCGAATCTATTAATAACAGATATAGGGATGCCAAAATTAAACGGGATTGAATTAACGAGAAGATTAAGAGAACAGGATGATAGCTTACAAGTTTGTGTGTTAACCTGCCATAATGAATTTGAATTTGCCCAGCAAGCATTAAAGCTAAATGTACAGGATTACTTATTAAAGGACACTCTTAATCCAGAGGACTTAACAGCTGTTCTGAAGAGAATTAAGGCAAAGCTTGATGCTGAGCAGCAAAAAAAGGAAAAGGAGCTGCACCTACAGCAAATTGTGGAACGAAATAAAGAATCGATAAAGCGAGATTTCCTTCGTAAAACAATTTATCAATCGATTTATCATGCAAAGGAATGGTATGAGGAAGCAAGCTCCTTTGGCTTACATTTGCAAAAACAATTGTATATTCCAGTACTGTGCTTTATTCAAGATTACAGGCTAGCAAAGGACGCATATCAATCAGCAGATGTGCTAAGCTTCTCCCTGCAAAATGTTATTTTAGAGATTCTAGAAAGAGAAGAGATGAACCCAGTATATTTCTCATTTGAATCAAAGGAATCCTTTATTTTTTTTCCTTATAAACCAACCTTAAAATCGGATTGTTTTGGGAATGCAGCAGAGTGCCTGCGAAAGGTCCAACGAGCTGTTGCACACCATTTGCATGTATCGTTATCGATGATGATTGGCGATGTTTTTCATAATGAGCAATCGTTAAAGCATGAGCTTGGTACATTGTTAATGAACACGAATCAGCGCTTTTATATGGGGAAGGATGCCATTGAAAAGAAGCGAACAGAAACCTATTTTGCTGACAAAATTTTTTCATGGTATGAGGAAGCTTCAACAGAGGTGAGACAGCTTATCCTTGAGCGGAATGAAGAAAGAGTCGGTCCGACTGTTAAAGGATGGATACAGTATTTTAAGGAGCAGCATATTTCCTCTGATGCAGTAAAGGATTGGGTGTTAAAGCTCGTTTTGGACCTTAAGGTAAAATTAAAGGCACTGCAATTTTTTGAAACAACGTATACGATGGAGGTTCTTCATGAGGAAATTTTAAATATAGATTCATTAAATGAATTAAGTGACTGGTTAAACAGCTATTTTCAAACGGTTATGCACTCTGTTGCGAAAATTACCGCTGGGTCTAGACGCCGCGAAGTGATGGAAGCATGCAAATATGTTTCCATGCATTTAGAAAGGAAAATCAGTCTTGATGAAGTGGCAAGCTATCTTTATTTAAATCCAAGCTATTTCAGCCGTCTCTTCAAAAAGGAGGTTGGTGAAACATTTGTGGAGTATGTCACAAAATTAAAAATCAATCGAGCAAAGGAGCTACTCGAGCATACAATTGAGCCAGTCGGGAAAATTTGTGAAAGATTAGGCTATGATAACCAAAGCTATTTTATTAAAGTTTTTAAAAACAATGTCGGTGTTACGCCAATGGAATTTAGAGGACAGATTTCATAACGTTTGCTGCATATAGAGAATGAATCATAGGGTATAGAACATGTTTTGCTTTGGAAAAGCATATTTTGTAAGGGTTATCAATAAAGGAGTGGAAACAATGACGAAAACCAATCATTGGGTTGAAGAAGCTTGGCAAAATGTTGAACAAAAGGTTTTGGCGATGAGTAAGCGGATCGGGGCGAACTTTCCTCATGCAAGTGTTCAGGGAACATACCGTTTAGAGGAGCCTCACTGGTGGACGGCTGGCTTTTGGCCAGGGCTACTATGGCTTGTCTACCGGGAAACAAACGACGATTCATTAAAGCAAATAGCAGAGCACTGTGAGGAGCAGCTTGATAATTGTATAACAGATTATTATCGCCTTGATCATGATATGGGCTTTATGTGGACGCTAACGAGTGTTGCGAGGTACAAAATAATCGGTGCTGATGATTCAAAACGACGTGCGCTTTTAGTCGCGAATCTGCTAGCAGGAAGATTTAATTCCGCGGGAAATTTCATACGTGCCTGGAATCCGTGGCAGGAAGGAGAAGATAATTCAGGCTGGGCAATCATTGATTGTGTCATGAATTTACCATTGTTATTTTGGGCATCTGAGGAAACGGGTGATCCGAGGTTTCGCTTAATAGCTGAAAAGCATGGGGAGACAGTATTAAATCATTTTATTCGCAAGGACGGATCTGTTCATCATATTATTCGTTTTGATTCCGCAACAGGGGAACGAGTAGAGGCGATTGGCGGACAAGGATTTGCGCCAGACTCAGCATGGTCGCGGGGGACAGCATGGGCAATTTATGGCTTAACATTGCTTTACCGTTATACGAAAAAGGATTCCTTCCGACAGGCGGCAAAAAATGTCGCTCATTTCTTTATTGCAAATTTACCAGACGATTATGTACCATATTGGGATTTCAGAATTCCAGAAGAAGTTACGAAATACCGTGACTCCTCAGCAGGTGCAATTGCAGCATGTGGATTACTGCAGCTATCAAAGCATGTAGCGGCAACAGAGGAGAGCATTTATCGCGAGGCTGGAACAAAAATTCTTCGCTCCCTCTATGAAAACTATGGTGATTTCCAAAAACTGAATCAAGACGGGCTCATTCTCCATGGAACAAGTCACTATCCGGAGGGGAAAAACATCGATGTTCCACTTATTTATGGTGACTATTATTTTGTTGAAGGATTAACAATGTTAAAGGGTGATAGAGAGATAGTTTGGTAATGAATGTTTGAAGGTAAATTTCGAGATAAGGAGCGATCAAACCAATGCAGACGACCCAAGCCGAAATAAAAACAAATCCTCTTAAAACGAAGGCGGATGTGGAGCAAGCGTTAAAACAAATATGTAACCCGTTAAAATCATCCTATAGTGATGGCTTTGCTAGACTACAATTAGGGAACTCTGGTGTGGCGTATTCCGATTCTATCGCGGGAATGGAAGGCTTTTCTCGTATTCTTTGGGGACTTGTTCCATTACTTGCTGGAGATGCTAAAGAATATGATATATGGGATTTTCATCTACAAGGAATAAAAAATGGAACAAACCCAGCCCATGAGGAATATTGGGGAAGGATAAACGATTATGACCAACGCATTGTTGAAATGGCTGTTTTTGGGTTAGCACTTCTCCTTATTCCAGATAAAATTTGGGAGCCACTTAATGAACAAGAACGAGCAAATTTAAGTGGATGGCTTCGTCAAATCAATCATGTGAAAGCACATGATTGCAATTGGCTATTCTTCCCGGTTCTTGTCAACATCGGCTTAAAATTTGTAGGAGAGCCTTACGATGAAGGGCTTGTTGAACAAAATTTACAGCGAATCGATGAATTTTATTTAGGAAATGGCTGGTACGCCGATGGAATCGATGGCCATTGCGATTATTACGGTCCTTTTGCCATCCATTATTATTCATTAATTTATGCGAAATATATGGAAAAGGAAGATCCGATTCGCGCTGTTACATATAAAAATAGGGCGGAAGTGTTTGCGAAGGATTTCATTCATTGGTTTGCTTCAGATGGGTCTGCACTCCCTTATGGAAGAAGTCTAACATATCGTTTCGCACAAGCTGCTTTTTGGAGTGCTTGTGTCTTTGCCAATATCGAGCCTTTCTCATTAGGGGTAATGAAGGGGCTTATCCTTAGAAATTTACGATGGTGGTTTAATAAGCCGATCTTTAACGAGTCAAATCGATTAACCGTCGGCTATGTTTATCCTAATCTTGTAATGGCGGAAAACTACAATTCTCCTGGCTCACCGTATTGGGCATTAAAGACCTTTTTACCGCTCGCTTTAGATGAAGAGCATCCATTTTGGCAGGTCCAGGAAGAAGAATATCCGAAAGATTTGGAACAGAAATCGATCCAAAGGCTGCCACATTTAGCGTTATATAAAGCTGACACAAATCGCCACCTTCTTGCTTTTAACACAGGGCATATCTCAACAAACGAGCATACTCATACATCGTCAAAATATGAAAAGTTTGTCTATTCAAATGTCTTTGGCTTTAGTGTTCCAAGGGCAGAATGGGGCTTAGCACAGGGTGCTTTTGATTGTATGCTCGCTTTAAGTGAAGGAGACAATCTTTATCGTGTAAAACGAAAAAGTGAAGAAATTCGTGTTGAGGAGGATTATCTTTATATGAAATGGAAGCCATGGCATGATGTTGAAGTGAAGACATGGCTTGTCCCAGGAAATCCATGGCATGTTAGAATTCATCGTATCGAAACAAATCGAGAGCTAGATGCTGCAGATGGTGGGTTTGCTCTAGGCTTGAATGATGATGAGCTTACGAAGATTCAAGAGCAAGAGCAAGCCTTTGTACGAAATCAACTAGGAGCTAGTGGGGTA
Source organism: Metabacillus sp. 22489 (assembly GCF_052044855.1). NCBI lineage: Bacteria > Bacillati > Bacillota > Bacilli > Caryophanales > Bacillaceae > Metabacillus > Metabacillus sp. 22489. The sequence goes on along the minus strand of NZ_JBQENT010000025.1, from coordinate 30,645 downwards.
AAAACACTTTATGGAAATGGAAGGGCAGAATTGATTTTCCCGAATGCAAATACGAATCTCATAAACCCTCGGACTGTCATTCCAACGATCAAAACGAAGGTTCATCAAGGCGTCACTTTGCTAGCAAGTGCGGTATACGGCGAAAAAACGTTTAGTGATTCATTTCATCTAAAGCCAAAGATTACGTTCGCAAATGAACAAATAATTATCCAGTTTTCTAAAAAAGAAGTAAAAATAGGGGACAGTCCCCCAGCGCTTTAACGCATTGGGGGACTGTCCCCTTTATTTAAACCAGCCCTTTTCCTTTGATTGTGATATGGCTTCGATTCGGTTTTTTACATCAAGCTTTTCTAAGATGGTCGAAATATAATTGCGAACCGTCCCTGTTTTGATGCTGAGCTGGTCGGCGATTTCCTTTGTGTTTTTTCCGTCTGCAACGAGCTCTAGTACTTCTCTTTCGCGTTCTGTTAATGGATTTTCTTCACTATAGATATCATCCATTAACTCAGGTGCATATACTCTTCTTCCGGACATGATGTTTCTTATCGAGTTTGCTAATTCTTCACTAGGGCTATCCTTTAACAAATAGCCACTAACTCCAGCCTTTAAAGCACGTTGAAAGTATCCAGAACGAGCGAAGGTAGTTAAGATGAGCACCTTGCAGCCGAGGCCTTTCAGCCTTTCAGCTGCTTCAAGACCTGTCATTCCAGGCATCTCGATATCCATAATGCAAATATCCGGATTAAACCTTTGAACAAGCGCAAGTGCTTCCTCACCATTGCTTGCTTTTCCGACTACCTCCATATCATCCTCTAAATTCAGTAACGATCCTAGCGCACCAAGAAGCATTTGCTGATCCTCAGCGATGACAATTCGAATCATACCCTTCTCCTCCTTCTTACACTTTCTTTACCCCATTTGGTACTTTAATGACTAATGTTGTTCCAGCCTCTGAGTAAATATCAAGTGTGCCGTTAACAAATTCAAGCCTTTCCTTCATTCCAGACAAGCCGTTCCCTTTTCGATACGTATCTTTAGTAAGACCAATTCCGTTATCTTTTATCTTCATTTCAACCTCTGTTAATGATTGGTTGATTGAAATGTGACACGTCGTTGCACCGCTATGCCTCACAACATTTGTTACAGCTTCCTTTAGGCACATACTTAAAATATTTTCTGTTAGTAATGGGACATTATCGATCGTAAAATCATCATCACTTACTAATGTGATTTCCGCTGCGCTTAAAATTTGCTTCACATGCTGCATTTCCTCTGGCAAGCGAATTCCCCGCATTTGTGAAACGATTTTTCTCACTTCGTTTAAAGCCGTTCGAGCAGTTTGCTGAATCTCAACCATTTCTGTTCGTGCTTTTTCCGGGTCTTTATAAATGATTTTTCTCGCTAAATCACTTTTTAATCCAATCATCGATAGCTTTTGCCCTAATGTATCATGAAGGTCACGAGCAATTCGTTGCCGTTCTTCTATTTTCACTAATTCCGATATCCGCTTGTTTGCATCCTCAAGCTTTTCTTGAAGCTGTCCCCGTTCCTTTCGATTGTAAACACTAAAGGGAAGAAGGATAACACTTATGCAGCTGATTAATACAAAAGGGAGCTGCTGAAGTAATAAATCTTCATGTAAAAAGAAACTAGCATTAAGTGCTCCTGCCGTACTAACTAAATGAATGATATATAACGTCATAAAGGAGATGCGTTCCTTGATATTCCCGATAAAATATGCGATATAAAAGGAAAAATAAAAATAATTAAAAAGGTAGGTCGTAGTAAACGATATTCCAATTAGAATACAGGTTAAAAGAAAGACTCGCCATCCCTTAACGATAAAACCATAACGAAACGTAATAAAAAAGAGAATGGTTAAAATGATTCCGACAACTATTTCGATTGTTGATGAAGATTGAAAGATAAAATAAAACGGTAATATGCTGAGAAAAGCCCATATATAAGGGGAAATGCCATTGAATTTTTGTAATGGTATAAGCCGTCTTTTCTTTGTCGTGCCATTCATATGCAACGTTTCTCCTTTAAATAAAAGCAATTGGTTCAAAAACCAATTGCTTTGTTCATCATACTTTCTGTATATCGGGCTTTGTTTAGCCCTTTGATGCTAGCTAATTTCGAGGTTGAAACTTACATATTTTAGTGTAACATAGAGTTTCTTTTCCGTCATTGTTAGCCTTACTGTTTACTCATTTTTTTATAGAGTGAGACGGCATTATAGCCAACAAATTTTTTATTTCGTGTATCCCAAAGGCGGAATTTTAACGATTTTAAGCTCGTTAATAGTGTAATCGTTGGGACATTTTGCAATGGTTCGGTATTGTTATGAACGTCCTCGAGCTTATAATTAGGAACTCTTGGGCTTAAATGATGGACATGATGATACCCGATATTTCCTGTAAGCCATTGGAGTAGCTTTGGAAGCTTATAATAAGAGCTACCCTCAACAGCAGCCTTGACATAGCTCCACTCATCGTTTTCCTCAAAATAAGAATCCTCAAACGTATGCTGGACATAAAATAACCAAATTCCGAGTATACCTGAGATTAAAAAGATTGGCGCTTGAACAAGAAGAAAAGACTCAAAACCAATCAGCCAGCTAAGAAGTACTGCGACAAAAACAATGAGAAAATTCGTTAAATACGTGTTCAATCGTTCCTTTTTCTTTGCACCTTTTTTATTAAAGCGATTCATAATAAGAAAGACATAGATTGGGCCTAAGCCAAACATAACGAAAGGATTGCGATAGATTCGATAAGCAATTTTTCTCCAAAGAGGAGCAGCTAAATACTCATCAACTGTCAAAACCCATATATCCCCCGTGCCTCTCTTATCAAGATTGCTGCTAGTAGCATGGTGAATCGAGTGATCATGCTGCCATTGACTGTATGGAAATAATGTTAATACACCTGTAATCGTTCCTAAAATTTTATTTGCATTTCGATTTTTGAAAAAGGAGTAATGACAACAATCATGAAAAATGATAAATACCCGTACTAAAAACCCTGCTGCAATCACTGAGATGCCGAGCGTTAAAAAATAAGAAATAGACAAGCTTTGATACGCAAGAAACCATAGAAGAAAATAAGGCCCTAACGTATTGATAAGCTGCTTTATACTTGCTTTTGTATTTGCTTTTTCATAGGGAGCAACTTGCTTCCTTAATTGTTTAGTTGATTGTATCGTCATTTTTTCGTTCCTTTCAATATTGATACACCAAGTATAAAGTGATGGCAGATATTTTTGCAGACATAGCTGTCATATAATGAACATGACAAATGTCATATCGTGATTGGTAAATAATGCGTCTACAGGAATATAATGCCCAATAATGTAAAAATATTGAATGGTTTATGAGCATTCATGCATTAATTGACAGAGGAAATTGATTCGCTGTGAAGGGTTTGAAAGAAGTTTGTTCACTAATTAAGTATCATTACAATTTTATTTGAATTTGAAGTATATACTTTAGGATTCATAAAATTTGCCGATAAAAATAATGTAAATGAGAATAAAGGAGTTTTATTATTTGGATAAAGTACAAGCATTTATAACATCTATCCCTTATATCAAAATGATGTTAAGAGAAGAAACGATGATTACGGTATTTGATCATGAAAAATATTTATTTTACTCACCGAGCAAGGAATTGGATTTTGGTCATAAACCTGGAGATCCGCTTCCTGAAGGTTATGTAAATTTTAAAATGGTAAATAAAACTGGAACGACGGTTGTGAAGGTGCCAGAGGCTGAATTTGGCGTCCCTTTCGTGAGTATATCTTTTCCTATTAAAGATGAGAATGAGAAAATAGTTGCAGCGGTTAATGCAGCCATTAGTACAAAAAAACAGGATACCTTCAACCATATTGTGACAGCGATAGATACTATTGCTGAATCTCTCTTAGGCAAGGTACAGCATATTGCTGCTCATTCAGAGGAATTATCGGCAACATCTGAGCAAATAGCTGAAAATACAAAAAGCACGGTTAAGCATTCTACGAAGATTACAGAAGTAGCAGGCACAATAAAAGGAATAAGTGACCAGACAAATTTACTCGGTTTAAATGCTGCAATCGAAGCAGCAAGAGTCGGTAGCGCAGGTGCGGGATTTGGCGTTGTAGCTACTGAAGTAAGAAAGCTTGCCATTGATTCTAAGGAAGCGACAGTTAGTATAGAAGAAACGCTTAGTGCGATTAAAAAATCAATTGAACAGCTGCAGGTCGATTTTGGAGAAATTGCAAAATCATCACAAGAGGAAGCCAAGCTTGTAACTGAATTTATGTTAGAAATAGAAAATTTAACAGAAACATCAAACAAGCTGAAGGATTTAATGGAAGAAATCGTTCTTTAATGAAATAGATAAAAAAGGAATTTTGTCCGGTAACGGTGCAACATTCCTTTATTATGTCTCCTCCCTCCTTCATCGAATGATTTGCCACTTGGTGACACACTCTATACGTAACAAAATTTCACTGTTTAGCAAGATCAAAGAGGAAAGGTAAGGAAAAACACTTACTACTGATGGAGGGTAAACATGAAAAAGAAGGTAACAATCATCGGAGGAGCAGGGACAATCGGATCGATTTTAATAAACGGATTACAGGAACGCTATCAATTTACTGTCTTAGATAAAAATAGGCCGAAGGAACAAGTTGAATACAAGCAAGTGGATGCGACTAATTTTGAAGAATTGCTGCGGGCTATTCCGGAAGATACGGATGCACTTGTTAATTTATTAACGATTAAAACCGATAATGACTTACATACGATTGACGACTTTCAGCAAATGACAACCATTCATTTTATTACTTCGTTCTATATTCTTCATGCGGCACAGACACTCGGAATTCCTAAGGTTGTCTATGCCAGCAGCAATCATACAACAGATTATTATGAACGGGATGGCTACTCGACATTAGGGAGAGAAATTACGGTTAAAGATTATCCTTTTTCAAGAAGCTTATACGGGGTTCTTAAATTAGCATCTGAACAGCTTGGGCATATTTTAGCACATGAAAAGGAACAAAGCCTTTCTGTCATCAATTTGCGAATTGGTAGTGTACATCAAGATGAAGCAAAGGCAGTAGCAAAGGATGAACGGCTCATCCATACATTATTAACTCATAAAGATACAGTCCAGCTTTTTGACTTAGCTCTACAAACGACAGTAAAGTATGGAACCTATTATGGCGTTTCGAATAATCGAAAGAAGCCATGGTCAACAGAAAATGCTTGGCGTGAATTAGGATTTGAGTCAAAGGAAAATGCGGATGATTTACGAAATAGAAATAAAAAATAACTCCAAGATATTGGGGTTATTTTTTATTTAGGAAAAAGTTGAATAAAAAATTCATCCTGACATTTACCTGACACATTAGAGGCTTATCCTAATTCATGTAAGCAGCTTGTTCACTTTAGTTAGGAAATCCCCATTTAAACTTTGTAAAGATTTTAGAGCGTAAGTGTGAGACACATGTAGGTGTTACATCGAAAGGCTCACCACCCACTCCGCGGAAAGCGAGCACTAAAGCGGAAATCAAAAACGGCTAAAAAAGCATCAAAGTTTACGTTAACAACTAAATAAAATAAATCGTTTAAAAAAGGAAGGATGATAAAAATGAAAAAATGGATAATCTCAATTATTGTATTCGTACTTATTGTTGGAGGTGGAGTAACAGCCTATGCATTTTTCAAAAATAAAAATGAACAGGCGGGTGCACCCGTTACGGAAACGCAAACAGCAGTTGCAGAGCTGGGAAATGTAGAGGTAAATATAAGTGGAACAGGAAGTATTTCAACAATAAATAATGAAGTGATTCTTTCAGAGGAGAACAATGCTGTAGTCGAAGAAGTGCTTGTTGAAGTTGGAGATACGGTTGAAGAAGGGGACGATTTAATTACCTTTGAGGATGATAATATTGACCCAATTGAAGCACCGTTTTCCGGTGAAATTACAACTTTAAATGTTGAAGCTGAAGATATGGTATCGATGGGTGCAGAGCTAATCGAAGTAACAGATTATAGCAATTTACAAATGGTTGTAAATGTGGATGAATTAGATATTTCCAAAGTAAAGGTTGGACAAACAGCTCAAATCGATGTAAGTGCGCTGCCTGATCAACAATTTACTGGTACGGTAACGAGCGTATCAAAAGAGGCGAATGAATCAGAAAGCAGTGTTGCTCAGTTTGCTGTTAACGTCAAAATCAATGAGCCGACAGGTATTAAAGTCGGGATGACGGCAGAAGCGACAATCACAACAGAAAGTAAAGAAAATGTCGTTACAGTTCCTGTTTCAGCTGTGCAAAAGCAGGGGGATGAGTATTATGTTCTTGTTAAAGCTGATGAAGCAAGCACAGAAACAACAGAAACAACAGAGGAGCAAAATCAACAGGGTGAATCAGGTGAAACGGCAAAAGAAGATGCAGCAACTGAGCCGCAAACAACGCAAAAAACAGTTGAGGTTGGACTTCAAAACGAAGAGGTTGCTGAAATCACGAGTGGTTTAAGTGAAGGAGAGGAAATTGTTCTGCCAACACTTCAATCAAGCAGTGATGATGAAGGCGGTACGGAAGATATGAGGGATCGAATGATGCAAGGTGGTTTCCCAGGTGGTGACATGCCTTCAGGTGGAATGCCTTCAGGTAACATGGGTGGAAATCGAGGAGGTGCTGGACAATGATGGAGAAGGAACGAATCGTAGAAATTCGCAATATTAGTAAGCATTATACACTTGGCGGTGAAACGGTAAAGGCGTTAGATGATGTCAGCTTTTCTGTTAACAAAGGAGATTTTATTGCCATCATTGGACCATCAGGCTCAGGGAAATCAACGCTCATGAATATGATCGGGTGCTTGGATATACCTGATTCTGGAGAATATTTTTTAGAGGGGAAAAATGTGTTTTCCCTTAAGCAAAAACAATTAGCTGATGTGAGAAATCAAAAGATCGGATTTATCTTTCAATCTTTTAATCTTTTATCAAAACAAACTGCATATGAAAATGTCGAGCTTCCCCTTATTTATCGTGGAATGAATTCGAGCAGTAGGAAAGAAATCGTCATGAATGCATTAGAAAAGGTAGGCTTAGCAGAACGTGCGAGCCATAAGCCAACTGAATTATCAGGAGGACAGCAGCAGCGTGTAGCAATTGCCCGCGCTCTTGCTGGAAATCCTCCGATTCTCCTAGCGGATGAGCCAACAGGTGCATTAGATAGTAAAACAGGGATTGAAGTGATGAATCTTATTAAGGAGTTAAACAATTTAGGTCATACAATTATTCTCATTACCCATGATTTGGATATTGCGAATCAGGCGAAGCGTGTTATTCGTATCCAGGATGGAAAAATCTATGAAAGAGAGGAGGCGCTCGTCCATTGAAAATCGGTCAAGCAATAAAAATCGCTTTTAAAAATATTGTTTCAAACAAGCTTAGGGCATTTTTAACGATGTTAGGGATTATCATTGGTGTTTCCGCTGTTATCGCACTTGTATCACTAGGGCAAGGTGCTTCACAATCGGTTTCAGAGGATGTGTCTTCATTAGGGACAACGATGGTAACTGTCAATATCCAAGGAAATACAAGCACAGAGGAAGTTGTAGATTATGATGAGGTGATGGCATTCGCAGATTATTCAGAGGTTGCTGCCGTTTCACCGACAGTGTCAGGAAGTGGGACGGTGAAAAATGGGACGACAAGTATGGAGAGTGTGACAATTAATGGTGTTACACTAGCATATGAGGAGGTTCAGGAAACGACGCTGAGCTCCGGACGCTTTATATTAGATATTGACGAGGACAGCCGCAATAAAGTCGCGGTACTTGGAGCAAATGTCGCGACCGAATTGTTCGGGTTTACAAGTCCAGTCGGCAATGAAGTGAAAATTGACGGAACGACGTTTAAGGTCATTGGTGTTTTAACTGAGCAAGGTGAAGAGCTCCAAGGCTCAGTTGATGATATGGTGTTAATTCCATTTACAACGGCACAACGGTTTTTAGAGCAAACGGTCATTAACTCCGTTGATGTAAAAATGACGTCAGAGGAAACGGTTGAATTAGGAATGGCGAAAATTGAACGCTTCCTATATAGCCAATTCAGTGGAGATGATGCACAATATAATGTTCGCAATCAGTCTGATGTTGCTGAGGCATTAACATCTGTTACAGATACGATGACATTGCTTTTAGCAGGAATTGCAAGTATTTCCCTTATTGTTGGCGGAATCGGAATTATGAATATTATGCTCGTTTCCGTAACAGAACGAACGAGAGAAATCGGCATCCGTAAAGCAATTGGTGCGAAGCGGAAGGATATTCTTATTCAATTTCTAATTGAAGCGACTGTATTAAGTGGATTCGGTGGATTATTAGGTGTTCTCATTGGAATCGGAAGTGCTGAAGGTTTATCTGTCTTACTTGATATGGGTGTGACAATCTCTTGGTTAGCTGTAGGAGTAGCTGTAAGCTTCTCAATCATTATTGGAGTTGCCTTTGGGATATTCCCAGCTAATAAAGCAGCAAGTCTAAGCCCATTAGAAGCATTGCGTCATTAAGCCTTAGAGGCTGTCTCAACAGGGTCTGCCCCTCTGCTTTTGAGACAGTCTTTTTTTCTATTTTTAGTATTGAATAGTATAATCAATACAAAACATCATACAAAAGGAAATGGGAAATATGAAGACGATTTTAGTAGTAGAAGATGAACTGGCAATTTCTATGGTTTTAGGTGCATATTTAGAAAAGGATGGCTATGTGGTTCAATATGCCTATGATGGAATGGAAGCCTTACAAAAGGTGGATGAAGTGAAGCCATCGCTTATTCTATTAGATGTGATGATGCCAAAGCTAGACGGCTGGTCTGTATTAAAGGAAATTAGGGAAAAAAGCTCATGCCCAGTCATAATGCTTACCGCTTTATCTGATACAAACGAAAAGCTTCAAGGCTTTGATGGCGGTGCGGATGATTATATTACAAAGCCATTTGTTGCCGAGGAGGTTCTTGCTAGAGTAAGTGCTGTCTTGCGAAGGTCTCCGCAGCTAGAGGATGCAGATAAAGTGAAATTATATGGTACATTAAAAATTAATTTTCTCTCACATCAAATTTTTCTTAACGGTGTCGAAATTCAATTTACACCTAGAGATCTGTCGTTGTTTTTATTTTTAGCAGAGCATCCAAACCAAACCTTTACACGTGAACAGCTGATTGAAAATGTCTGGGGATATGATTATGAAGGAAGTGACCGCGCAGTTGACCTTGCAATCAAACGAATTCGAAAATTATTAAGTGGGTGGGATCCAGCTGATGGTGAAATTAAAACACTTCGGGGATTGGGTTACCAATTCTATGTTAACTAAAAACAATAAAAAAACACCCTTGCTTATCTTTTGGACAAGAAGATATTTACTAACGCTAATAATTGGACTTATCCTTATTGCTGTCGTCTCGATCTTTTGGATAAGGCATAACACAATCGAAAATCAGCTTGAGCTAACGAAATTACTTGCCCAGGATGTTTCAGAAAGACTAGAGTTTGGAAATGGGAAGTTTTCGGATGAAAGGTTTAATTTTGAAACCCGTGAAAAAATCGTAAATAATCGTGTGCCCCTTCATTACTATATAAAAACAGAAGAGGGAATGACAGTTTTACAAAGGGGAGGCCCCGGTCCGCAAATGGAAATCCATCCAGAGGAATTAAACCGCTTAATTGAAATTCCAAGCGAATTAACCGTACAAAAGCTAACTCTTACAAATAATCATACGATGTATGCAGTCGTTTCACCTTTTAAGTATGATGAAGAAGCGGTTGGCGCGGTTATTATTGTCCAAGAGATTGGTGGCTTTAAAAACATTAACCCAGAGGAGTATCAGTTATTAGCTCTTTTATTAATTGGTCTAGCTATTCTAGGCTGGTTTGTTATCTATTTCTTATCAAGGAAAATGGCAAGACCTGTTGAGCAAGTGGCAGAAGCAGCAGGGGAATTGATGCGGGGGAACTATGATATCCAGTTGAATGAGGATGTCCAGGAAAAGGAGTTGCACGAGCTAATCATGTCCTTCAAGGAAATGACGAATCGACTGCAGCAGCTTGAGGCATTGCGTACGGAATTGTTAGCTGGAGTCACCCACGAGCTGAAAACCCCGATCACATCAGTAAGTGCATTGATTCAGGCTGTTAATGATGATGTTATTTCTGATGATAAGAAAAAGGAATTTTTAACAATGTCCTTAAAGGAAGCAAAAAAATTGCAAGCGATGGTTGAGGACTTATTAGATTTTAATCGATTTAGTGCGGGAACAATAAAAGTGAAGCGGGAGAAAATTAATTTAGCAAAGGTTGTAAAGGAAATTGTTTACCAATGGGAAATTGTTCATCAGTCACAGCTAGAACGAGTGACACTAACATTTACTGTTAAAGGTGACCAGCTTGTAGCATTGGCTGACCATGTTCGTCTCCAGCAAATCATTGTGAATCTATTAAATAATAGCCTTCATGCAGTGAAAGAAAGAGACAAAGGAGAAATAGCAGTAGAGCTCTATGCTTATGGTAACTTCGTTGTTCTTGATGTCATTGACAATGGCTACGGGATCTCAGAGAAAGAACAGCCTTTTATTTTTGAGCGCTTTTATCGTGGGGAAAATAAAAAGCATGTTGAGCGCGGTTTAGGCTTAGGGTTGCCGTTTAGCCTACTTCTTGCAAAGGCTCAAGGTGGAGACCTCATATTAAAGAAAAGCACAGGAGGACAAACGATTATATCGTTGCAGCTGCCGTCCGCAAGTATTGAACAGAAGAAAGTCTGAATTCACAATTTTATAGACATGGGAGAAAACGAAGCGTATAATATTAACTATCTTATAGAACGTTATTGTTTGAACTTCCACCGTAAAGGGGAGTAGCGTCAGGAAAACTCCTGAAACAAAGTCGTCATTACACATGAACTTGGGTTCATCGGCTTTGTTGGCATAAGAATTGTGCTTAGCGAGACCTTTGCCATATTGGCAAAGGTCTCTTTCTTGTTTTGTTCAATTTCTATAAGAATCGCATTATATTTCTAACTTGGAGGTTATGATTGAATGGACTTTCTCACTGCACTTTTATCTATCGTTGTTATTGATTTAGTTCTAGCTGGTGATAATGCCATCCTAATTGGACTAGCTGCAAGAAACTTACCGAAGCAACAACAAAAGAAGGTTATTTTATGGGGATCAGTAGGTGCGATTATCATCCGGATTATCGCTACATTAGCCGTTGTTTGGCTATTAGAAATCCCTGGTTTACACTTAGTCGGTGGACTTTTACTTGTCATCATCGCATATAAACTGCTAGTTGATGACGATGATCACGGTGACGTCAAAGCCGGTGAAAACTTTTGGGCAGCATTGCGAACAGTAATCGTTGCTGATGCATTGATGGGATTAGATAATGTATTAGCTGTAGCTGGTGCGTCTCATGGTAATATGCTATTAGTTATCGTTGGATTATTAATTTCTGTTCCTGTCGTTATGTGGGGAAGTACAATTATTCTTAAATGGATTGATAGATTCCCAATTATCGTAACAATTGGTGCGGGTGTCTTAGCATGGACTGCGTCAAAAATGATTGTCGGTGAACATTTCCTAGGCGGATTCTTTGAAAATAGCTTTATTAAATATGGCTTTGAAATTTTAGTCATTGCTGCTGTTATTTTAGCAGGTAAATATGCACAAAAGAAAGCCGCAAGTAAGAAGGAAGAAAAGGCTTTATTGAAAGCATAATATATGTAAATGGTTTAGTGGTGAAAGGAAGGGAATGATTCCCTTCCTTTTTTGCGTATGAAACAATTAATGAGGCTGAATTCGCGATTAGTAATTAAAGAAAGAAGCTCCAACGATAATTAATAAAATAAACAAGACAACGATTAAAGCAAAGCTATTGTTATAACCTCCATTGTAACCCATACATATCACCGCCTTTAAATTAGGTACTGTATACTATGAAGCATTAGTGAAAATGGATAGGGACATGAATGGATTTCAATAAAAAAGGCAGTTTTACTACTAGACTACTAGAGGATATGCTACAAGAAAATGATCCTATGACTCTTTTTCTAAATATTGGTTGAAATTGGTTATTGATTTCTCTATAATACAAAAGGTGGAAAGCGAAGAAGCTTATTTTTTTAGTGACTACACAAGACTAGACAAAATGGAGGTACAAACAGGATGAAAAAACTATGGTTTATATTTTCCGTATTGATTTTATCAATTGGCTTAACAGCTTGTGCGGATAAAGGTGAAAATAAAGAGACAGCAGGAGCATCAGAGGATACAGCTGATTCGAAAACAGATGCGAAAAAGGAATTAATGAAGTTTTACGTATCTATCACGCAATCTATTAATGAAGTGGATGGCGATTTAAATGCATACGAGCTTTCAGAAACAGAACCAACTGCTGAAATGAAAACAAAAGCGAGTGAATCTGCAGCAGCTGTAGCTGAGAATTTAAAGAAGATAGAGGTTCCAGCTAATTTAAAAGACCAAAAGGCTGATTTAGAAGCTGCAATTAAGGATCTTCAAGCATCATATGAGACAAAGGCAGAGGAATTGAAAAAAGACGCACCATCTTTAGATGCTGCAAACGAAACATTTATGAAGGCTGATGAAAAAATCGGCAGCTTATTCGAAAGTGTAGACTTAATGAAATCAAGCATTAATGCAGAAGTGAATAGCTAATTCACTAGTTTAGCAGGAGCATCTTTTCAATTACTATTCAAGTGTTTATTGAAACCAGTCCATTTGGTCTTAACAAGTGGACTGGTTTGTTTACTTTAAAGAGAAAGCTTGTAAACGACTCTACTGCTCTACTTGCAATTTTGTGATAACCGCTTCTAATTCCTCGATAACTTGACTTAAATCAAAGACAGCCTTCATCGTTTTTTCTGTTTGCTGATGCTGTTTCTCAGTCGTATGTTGAGCGTGCTGTGTACTTTGGACTGACTTTTCTGTAACTGATGCCATATCGACCATAGAAGAATTAACTGTTTCAGATGATAAGCTTAACTTATCAGCAAGCGTAGAAATCTCACCTATTTGAGTTGCAACTGAATTCGATGACTCAAAGATTTGGTTAAAAACACGATTCGAATCTTGAATTAACGCCAATCCAGACTTTGCGTTAGATTTCACTCGTTCCATTGCGGTAACTGATTTATTTGCCTCGACAAGATTTTGTTTCACTAAGGCAGCGATATGCTTCGATGATTCTGCTGATTGTTCTGCAAGCTTGCGAACCTCATTTGCAACAACTGAGAAGCCTTTTCCGTACTCCCCTGCACGAGCAGCCTCAATTGATGCGTTCAATGCTAATAAATTCGTTTGATCCGATATCGTTGAAATGACTTCAATAATATGTTCAATATCCTGTGAGCTATTATGTAATGTTGTAATTGTATGAAATGACTCTTCAACTGATTGATTTATTTCAGTGATTTGTTTAGACAAATCTAAAACTAATTTGGAACCTTTATTAGCTTGTTCAGCAGATATGTTGGCTTTTTCTGTAGCAATTTGTGCATTTTGACTAACCGTTTGAATCCCTGATGAAATAGAAGAAATAATGGCAACATTCTTTTCAACTGAATGCTTTTGTGTTTCAAAGCCACTAGCTACTTGAGAAATGGCCTCTGAAAGCTGTGAGCTCGCATGAAACGTAGATTGGGCATCGTTCTTTAAAAGCTGTGAAAGCTGTGTAAGCTGCTTTGAAGTCGAAGAAAGACTTGTCACAATCTCCTCAATGATTTTCCCTCTTTGCTCTCTTTGCTGAATCATTAAAGCATCTTCGATTGATTTCGTTGAAACGACCTGCCAGCCAACAGCACTTGACGTTAAAAGTAAAAAGCAAGCATGGATAATTAACATAAAAAATGAATAGCTATGTACACCAAAAACAACCTCAGGAAAAATGAAGAATCCAAGCAAATGCTGAAGTGCGAAAATGGTTGTCATCAAGGTGAGTAATCGAATATTTTGATAGTATCCAAGTGCAGCAACAACCATAAAAATACTGAAATGAAACTCGACTCTACCGCCTCCACCAGAGATGATGGCAATGCTACCAAATGTTAATGCAAGTGTAAGAAGGTAGGGAATAGCTTGATGAGAAGGTTTTTTCTTATATAGTCCTAGGCTTGCTACGACTAATAAGATTGGAATAAATAGTAATAGATTTAAAAGCAGACTGAAGCTCTTTTCAATTTCATAGGATGTAACACTATGCTCCATTACATGTCCATGGTCAAATAAATGATAAAAACGACCTAAAATATTAACGATAATAACTAAAATAATGACTAAACTTGTAATGAGTAGCATAAGCTTGTTTTTCTTGTTTATCATTTTCTTCACACTCTCAGTCTTTTAAATTAAAAACGGGATAAATTTCTAGTACATTATACCTTTTTATTTAATGAAATTTCAACCGAGTGGAAAATTATAGTCTGTTATACCTATTGTTAGGTGCTTTATATCATCCTTTAGTACCGAGACGTTCCAATAGATTGTAAGTTAGACTAAAAGGGATACTATTACAGATAATGGGGAGAGACAGTGAAACAAATTTATAGATTCATTGGTTTATTGTTCATCATCATCTTAACAGGGTGTCAAAATGATAACTCTTTTAAGATTGACAAAGTAGATGTTCAGGCTCAAGTTCTTCCTGACGGTGATTTATATGTTCAGGAGATTTTCACCTATAACGTTAAGGGAGAGATGGAATATGCTGAACGAGGCTTAGAACTACTAGGTCATGAAGGTGTAGAGTTTTTTGAAAGCTATCTTCCACCTCAAGGAAAAAGGCTAGGGGAATTCTCTTATGAAAATCTAGAGCGAGTAAATGTTGACTATAGTAATAAATATAGCTCTTATTTTTCGAAGCTTAATGCTGAGGATGAAGTGAAGCGAATTTATTATCGGTATCGAATAAATGAAGCAGCGAAAAAATATCAAGATACTGCGGAATTAGAATGGAACTTTTTCACCTTCAATGAAGCGGATCTGCACAATGTTACCATTGAAGTTCTCTTCATGCCACATAGCTATCAAGGGAAAGAAATCGAAATGTTTTCTTATAATCGAAATGGTGGAGAATTTACTGAACAAAAAGGATATTCAATTACATATAAAACCGATTTTATTTCAGAAGATGATACGTTGACACAGTATTATTTATTTCCAGCTAATCATTTATCTGAAATGAGTGTAAAAGACTCCTCGACAACAAGGGAAGAGCGATTAAAAGATGCGATTGCACGTGAAGAGAATTATCAGCTTCGTGAGTCGAGATTTGAACTCGTTGCAAAGGTATTATCGCACGTACAATGGGTGCTTATTGGACTCGTTCTTTTCTCCCTGCTGAAAGCTCATATATTAATAGCAAAATGGAAGGCACGTTCTATACCACTGTCTGAAATTGAGAGCTGGAGCCCTGTTTTCCAGATTTATGTTTACCGAAAAGGAGAAATTAAGCTTCATGATTTTCTTGCAGGTGTATTTTCGATCTACCAGAAGGGATTTCTTAGTATCAAAAAGGTTCCAGCTAGTTATCGGTTCCAGAAAGTAGAAAATGCTCTGAAGGTTACATTGCTTTTTAGTTATACAGGTAAACGAAGGGCGTTAAAGGATGCGGATTTATTCCTGTTAAGATGGCTCTTTCGTCACCATCCTGATGGGACTCAGGGGCTTATTTTAGACAGTATTGCTGAGCCATCGAAGAAGGAAAGAAACCAAAAGGGATATAAACGTAAATTACGTAGACTATTAAGTGAAGTAAAGGATTGGAAAAAGGCAATTGAAAAAGAGTTTCAAGTAGAATTTAGTATAAAGAAAAATCGCTTGCTAAAGGTGTTTAGTGTAGCGCTCGTTATCGTTCACTTTATTCTTGTGTTATCGATGTTTATTGCTGATGCGAAATCATGGCTAACTATTTGTCTATCGGCCGTTTGCTTCATAATAGGAGCCTTTCTCGTTTGGAAGTACTCGTTAAAAAAGCGAGCTGCATGTTTTTATTTTATTGGAAGCTTTTTTTTCGCAGCGCAAAGTCACGATGATACGAGTATTGTCACGTATTTTAACCTTGTCATTTTATCGATATTACTCATCATCTTAACGCCAAGAGTAAAGCTATCAAAGGAAATGATTATTAAGCGTGAAGCAGTGAAGAGATGGAGAAGGATTCTGAAATACGGTGGGATTCCGACAGAAAAAAGACAGGAAAGCTTCATGACATACGTACAGACTGCAATTGTCTTAGGTGTTGGAAAGCAATTTATTTCCAGGTTTAAAAGGAAATTTCCTCATGAACGAGTCGACGAAATTGTGTTATTTGATGAAGAGATAATGAATATGATTGAATCAGTCATAAAGCCACTTAAGCACGTAACAGAGAAAAAGGTTTCACCTAAGAAACGGACCAGTAGTTCATCTAGTGGTGATACCGGTGGTGGTGATTGGCCCTTTGATTTCGGAGGTGGAAGCGACGGTGGCGGAGATGGAGGGGGAGATTAAAACCTATCCTCTTCCATATAGGAGTGTTACTTTTATTTAAGTAGCACTCTTTTTTTGCGGAAATTGTAACCAAATGACAAGTGTACCGTCTAAAGGATAGCTTGTTAAACGGAGGTGAATATGTTGAACAGTAATAAGGATTTTGTTGATGAACAGTTTCTGCGGGAGATTATGGAGTTACATGGAACGGCATTATTGAAGCTCGTTTATTCCTATGTGAAAAATTGGTCATCAGCTGAGGATATTGTCCAAGAAACATTTATTACATTTTCCCAGAAATATGATCAATTCGAAGGGAAATCAACGTTAAAGACATGGCTCTTTCAAATAGGTGTTAATAAATCAAAAGATTTTCTCCGAAGCCCGAAAAATAAATTATATCAATTCACTTTAGGAAAAATATCGGCATTTAGTAAGGAAAAAGGTGCTGAGGAACGTGTAATCGAAAAGGATGATTCTTATTTAATAGCAAACTGCCTATTTAAGCTGCCTTTAAAATATAGAGAAGTATTAAATCTATTTTATTACGAGGAATTATCAATTAAAGAGATAGCAGATGTTTTATCCATTAGTGAATCTAACGTGAAGGTCCGCTTAAGTCGCGGGAGAGAAAAGTTCAAGCATGTGTACATAAAGGAGGTAATGGAACATGGAGGAAAAGTTGACCAAATTAAAGGACTCATTGGATAAAACCATCTATAAAGATATAAAGTTTGAACAAAGGATGCAGGAGCGGACGATCGATAAGGTATACAATAAAAGGAAAAGAAAAAACTATACACCTCTAGTTGCCTCACTATTAGCAGTTGCGGTTGCTCTAATATTGTTTTTTAATGTTTCAGAGTCATTCGATAAAAGAAATTTGGCAAGTGTAGGAATTGGTGAGGAAACCGAGGAAGCCAGTGAAAAACAAAGTGTTAATTATTTATTTGTTACACATATTGAGGAAAGTGGCCCAAGCATCATTTTAATGAATCTGAATAAAGAAACTGGTAGTGCCAAATATATAACAATTCCTAAAAATCTTTATATAAATGATAAGTATTATGAACAACCGATGACAAAGGAATCAGTTGAAGAAGCATTTGCAATAAAGGTATCAAAGGTTGTAGATGTTGACCCTAATATGCTTGGAAGCTATATTGAAAAAAATAATGGAATCGAGATAATCAACGAGTTTGATTTTAAGCAAGGTGAAAGTGAATTTAAGGAAGGGAAAATGAGATTAACAGAAGCAGAACAGCTAGTTGATTATATGAATATGAGAAAGTCCGACCCTATGGGTGGTATTGGCCGTAATAACCGTATTGCATCAGTAATGGAAGAGCTGTTTCGTCATGATGAGTTGTTATTAGATGTACTCAATCAAAGTAAACTTAGTGACTTTGATAAAGTATTACAATCAGCTCAAGGTTTTATAAATGTTGATGAAATTCAATTTGAATACCAATTTTTAGAACAGGAAAATGATAATTTTGTTCGGGGAATATTAACGGATGAAAGCCAATCCGTATTTAGAGAAACATTTGGAGGAGAAGAATAATGCTTAAATAAGGGACAGTCCCCAATACCTTTCTGGGGACTGTCCCTATTATTTTACATAAGAGTAATGTCTGTTACATTACGGTCAATGATTCTTGCGCCTTTTTTCGTAGCAAAATCTCCTTCGTTTGAAACGAAGATGTTTGCAGCAAGAATCGAATCCATTGCCGCATTTAGTGTAGCTTTGTCAACTGGTTCGATAGGTGAATCAATGCTGATTTTGACTGTTTTCCCTGCACTATTTAAAAATTGAAGTTCAAGTGTTTTAGCCAATTTTCTCCCTCCTTTTGCTTGTTAGGTTTTCCTCCTTACGCATTGATTTGGTTTGTATCATTTCGCTCTACGTAAAGAAGCGCTTCTGTTTGCAAGCTTGCGATCGCTTGTGCAGCCTGTAGCAATTGGTCTGGTGTTGCAGATGCTTTCACATTGCTGTAGCTTTTCCGTTTCGTTTTCGCTTTCTCGTTTTCATCTAATCCTATGTCAAAAACAAGGCTTAGCTGAGTTTCAAGTAATGTTTCAACTGCCATTTCCCTCACCACCTTTCATCCTTTATATACAGGGGAAGCAGAGGTGGAGTAGCGTCAAAAATAAAAAAGATTAACCTGATTTTTTGGAATAAACATGTAAAGAGGGGGAGACGTTATGCTAGCTCATCATTTGACCAATATTGTTCTGTGGAAGCTTCTAGATATCGTTGGTGATTTTCTCATTCTCTTTATCGTCATTCTTATTGCAGAGTGGTATGCAGTGAAGAAGCAGTACAATTTATTTGAAAGGGCCTGGTTACTCACTGTTGCAGTGTTAATGGTACTGATCATTTTTTTATGGGGCACATTTGGAAGGCTGCTTATTTGGCTTTAAAGTAATAATTTTGTATACATAAATCAAAATGGATTAGTGTTATTTGTTAAAGTTACTGAACTACGTTTACGCCAATCCCTTAATATAGGGTGGCGAATTTGCGTACGCTAATGGAACCAACTATATAATAGAAAATTCACTATAAATTCAAAGTAAATTTAATACTTTTGACAAATTATTTAGAAAGAAAATTCTTTTATTGAACTTAACGGCTTGTAGGTTCAGTAGAAATTTATAAGTTTAATTCAATATATATGTTTACGTATATATATACTAAGGTGTATATTTAATTCATGAATACAACTACGATGCAATTAACACTACAGACAATATCAGAGCCGAATCGTTTTAACATTGTGGAGCTTTTGAAAAAAGGACCATGTTCTGTAAATGAAATAGTTCAAGCTCTCAAAATCGGCCAACCACAGGTGTCTCGTCATTTACGTATATTGGCTGAGGCAGGATTGGTACGTTCTCGTACTAAGGGGCAGTTGCGAATATATAGCCTTGAAGCACAACCATTTCAAGATTTAGATGCTTGGTTTGATTCATTTAGCATTTTATGGGAGGAGCGTCTAGATAACTTTGAGGACTATATGCTCGACATTAAACGAAAGGAGGATAAATAAACTATAGATTTGTTCCGAATAAAACTGGTATATGAGCTATACGTTTAAGAATAATTGTAAACAAGGATGATATTGATATGAGTAGAAAGACAACAGTTCACAAAAATAAGGAACGTCGCGAGCTTATAATTGAACGTACTGTAGCAATTTCTCCTCAGTTAGCATGGGAAGGTTGGACTAAACCTGAACATATCAGTCATTGGTGGGGACCTAAATACTGGACATCTACTATATATGAGATGGATGTTAGACCTGGTGGTATTTGGTGCTATAGCATAAAACCAAATAATGGTGATGGAGAAGAGGCTTACTGTAAAGCTATTTACCAAGAGGTTATTGAACCTATGAGAATTGTCTACATCGACTCATTTACCGATAAAAATTGGTCTATTGTGGAAAATAGTGAGATGTATACTATTGTAACGATTGATGAGGTAAGAGAAGGATCCAAATTAACTATTATTACGCGTTTCAGCAATGTTGAAGACCTTAATAACGCTGAAAAAATGGGAATGGTTAAGGGCTTTACCGATGCTTTTGATAGGCTAGAAGAATATTTAATACTAAAAAGTGGAGGGAAATCATGAATACAGTTATCTCAAAAGACGGAACAAAGATTGCTTATGAAAAACAAGGAAATGGGCCAGCTGTAATTCTCGTATCATCTGCGGCAGCTGACCACAAGGATGCTGAACAACTAGCTGTACAGCTTGCTAAGTATTTTACAGTGTTTAATTATGATCGCCGTGGTAGAGGACAGAGTACTGATGCTTCGCAATATGCAGTAGAACGAGAAATAGAAGACATTGATGCTTTAATAAATGAAGCTGGAGGAAATAGTATTTTGTTCGGTAGCTCATCTGGTGCAGTGTTGGCACTTGAAGCCGCAAGCAAACTAGGAAATAAAATTACAAAACTATTTATGTATGAGCCACCTTTTATTATTGATGATAGTCGTCCTCCTGTACCTAGAGAGTATGTTGAACATTTAAATAAATTGATTAAGGAAGACAGACGTAGTGATGCTGTTGAATATTTCATGAGTAAAGCCCTTGGAATACCTTTAGAATATCTAGAGCATATGAAGTCAGATCCTTCTTGGAAGATAATGGAGAATTTAGCTCATACTCTTGCCTACGATGGTATGATTATGGGAGAAACACAATTAGGTAACCCTTTACCAACTGACCGGTGGGATGTAAATATTCCTGTAACAATCATAATCGGTGAAAATAGTGAACCCTACTTCCACAAGGCAGCTAAGTCACTTGTTGAATTGTTGCCTCTAGCTAAATACGAAAAGCTTATGGGGCAAGATCACTCTGCAGTTATGATGGCTCCAGACAAATTAGCACATGCGGTAGTGGAATTTTCTAAAAGCTATCAAAATTCAAATGAAGCATCGATATAATCTAACATTGTTAAGAATCTTCAACATATGGGCACATTTCTTGAATAAGGGATGCGCCTTTTATTATTTGAACCATTTTAGAAAATGGAAGTAATAAAACGACAAAACACATTCCATATTGAGGAGCATGAGTAAGGCTCTTAGTTGTCACACTAATATGCCTTACTACTATAGGTGAATTTCCTGATAGAAAGTACCAATTAGAAAACCTCAGAAGTTAGGGGAATATTCGTAAAATAGACTAAACGGTTTTATTCTCCTCTTCTATAGCCATCACCTCTCTTGCTGCCTCAATAAAAGATAAGATGATAGGTGAAAGCCATTTGTCTTTATGCCATGCCATCTGTGTATATACGTGTAAATTGGGAATTTGCCATGGAAGAGCAACAAGTTCACCTCGTTTCACTTCTGCTTCCACTGTTATTTCAGGAAGAAAGGCAATACCGATTCCTGTAATTGCACATTGTTTAATGGCTTCGGCATTTTGAAATTCTAAATAAGTAATACTATCAATACCCTTTTTCTCAAATGAACGGTCAAACATGGTTCGATAGGTACAACCCTTTTAATTAACAAGGAACACTTCTTCGTGAAAATCTTCAGGCTGGAGTACAGTTCGTTTCGCAAGATGATGATCTGGTGCGACGAAAAAGCGGAAGGTTTCTTCTAGCAAAGGTTCTACTGTAAGTCCTGTTGAGAGAATGGGCTCGTCTAGCATAAAAACGACATCCGCAGTACCCTCGAATAGCGTTTGCTTGAGTTGCTGATTAGGAACAGAGCGGAAGATGAGACGAACTTTCGGGTAACGCGAACGAAAAAGCTGAAAGACAGCTGGAAGCCGATAGGCGCATAGAACCTCGTTGGCACTTATCGTTAAGGTGCCGCTTAGACTTTCAGTGTCATGAACGACACTGCGAGCTTCATCCAATTTGTCTAGGACACTTTGAATATGAGTTAAGAAGCGTTTACCAGCAGTCGTGAGAACGAGCTGCTTGCCTAATCGGTCAAAGAGACGAACACCAAGCTCTTCCTCCAATGCTTTTATTTGCATTGTGACGTTGGAGGGGACGTAATTTAGCACTTCCGCTGCCCGACTGAAATTTAAAGTTGATGCAACCGTACGGAATGTAATCAGTTGGCGCAATTCCATCATACTACCCCCATTTTACTTTCAATATTTTTGAATACTACTTTGAATTTTGTTCACTTTAATTGAGGTTATCACAGCTTTATACTAACAACAAGAAGTACATTCTAAATGTTTGTGTTTCATTTGAAGGGAGCGACAAGACAATGGAATATGAGATTTTTAATTTAGGTGACGTAACATTGCAATCAGGAGTGACGTTACCGAATGCTTTTCTTGCTTATAAGACTTATGGAAAGCTGAATGAAAAGAAAGATAATGTCATCATCTATCCAACTGCATTTGGGGACCAGCATGTTCAGAATGAATGGTTGATCGGAAACGGTATGGCACTAGATCCGAGTAAATATTTCATTATCGTTCCAAATCTGCTAGGGAACGGATTATCTTCGTCTCCTAGTAACACGCCTGCGCCATTTGACAATGCTAATTTTCCTCAGGTAAGCATCTATGATAACGTTAATTTCCAGTATCGGCTGGTGACCGAAAAATTCGGTATTCAAAAGATTGCACTCGTGGTTGGATGGTCAATGGGTGCCATACAATCATTCCAATGGGGGGCGAGCTATCCCGACATAGTGGAACGAATTGCCCCTTTCTGCGGAGGTGCAAAGACTTGGCCACAAACGTATGTGGTCCTGAATGGAATGAAAGCTGCCCTCATGGCTGCAGTTGGTTTCGATTCAAATAAACTAAACAAGTTGACTTCTGCAGACATGCGCGCTGTTGGCAATGTCTATGCGGGATGGGGAGTATCGCAAGCGTTTTACAGAGAGGAACTTTATCGTGAAATGGGATATGACTCATTAGAAGGTTTTGTAGCTGGGGTTTGGGAAGATAGCTTTATGAAGATGAATCCGCACAATGTCCTGGCAATGTTATGGACAGGTCAAAATGCAAATATTAGTGCAAACCCCGCTTATCATGGTGATTTCGATGCGGCACTTAAAACGATTAAAGCAATTACCTGCATCATGCCAGGGAGCACAGATTTATTCTGTACGGTAGACGATAACAAATACGAAGCTAAGCTTATCCCCAATGCTGTTTGTCATCCTATTGAATCGATCTGGGGTCATTTTGCTGGTCGCGGAATCAACATTGTCGATAATAAATTTATTGATGAAAACTTAAAACATTTGTTGGCGCTTAGTGGAAATGGCTAGAGCGTAATTAGTTAATGTTGCGGCAGGAAATGTCAGAGTAGATAAAGATAACAAAAGGTAATGGCTTTACATTAGCTAAAACGCCAATCCTGTAATAAAGGGTGGCGTTTTTGCATACATGCTAATGGTACGAACAATATCATAGAAAAAACTATATATTCAATAAAGGTTTAATATTTCGGTCAATTTATATAGAGAAAATATTCCTTTAAGCTGTTTCTGGTTACGATTATTCAAATGGTTTTGAATAGCATCTATTACAGTTCTAACTTCTTCAAGATCATGGTGGTTTAATTCCTTAATCTCCTTTTTTAATTGAATGACCTCATATGAATAAACTGCGTTCTGAGTTATTTTCATTAATAATACTTTTATGAGCTGGAATGGGTCAAATAGGCGATAGTTATTAAGTTCTCCTCTTTTGGACGTAATAAATCCTTCCTTTTCCCAATATCGAATAGTCGAAGGAGGAATATTTGTCTGAAGGGACAGTTCTCCTATAGACATAGAGTGTTCATAATTCAAGTTTTCCAGGTGTTTATTTACGCGATCAATAATCATTTTGTCTTCATAATTTGCTACTTGGGCATTATTTAGTATCCAAAGAGCAGCGTCTAGTTCTTTTTGTTGCAACTTTTTTAAAACAGCTGATGTTATATCCATTCCAAACCCAGGAGACATCGCTACGATACATTCAAAATATGCTATATGTTCCTTTGTATATATTCTATAACCAGTGGATGACCGTTCAGGTTTCGGAACAATTCCTCTATCTTCATAGCTTCTTAAAGTGCTTGTACTAATATTTAATTTTTTTGCAATATCTATAGGTCTTATTTTCTTCAATGAAGCCACTCCCAAATTTATCAACTGTATTAATATGTAAAGTTTATCAAATTAGGTGTTGTAAAATAACCCATATTTTCCAAGAACTTTATAATTGGCTTTAATGTTGTAAGCTTGATTTATAGGATGAAAAAATAAGGAGGGATTCATTTGACAACAGTAAATATTCAACCGGAAATGACAATCGATGAGTTAGGAGAAATGCTATCTACTTATATAAAAGAATATTGGATAGAAGTATTGAACAGGAATATCAAAGAGCTTGAACAGCTATTTCCGAAATATGAAGATGCAACATATGGCATGTATTTAGATAAACTTATTCCACCCATTTGGAAACGATTAAAAGAAAATGGTTTTCGATCTATAGAAAAAACGAAAGAAGATGACTTTGTTATTGGTGAGTGTCTACATTTTAGAAATTCGA
This sequence comes from Metabacillus sp. 22489, assembly GCF_052044855.1. Classification (NCBI taxonomy): domain Bacteria; kingdom Bacillati; phylum Bacillota; class Bacilli; order Caryophanales; family Bacillaceae; genus Metabacillus; species Metabacillus sp. 22489. Next base: position 6,058 of record NZ_JBQENT010000025.1, on the reverse strand, counting down.
TGGAAAAGGCTAAGTGGGGCACACCTCATCATGAAAAACGCGTTTTTTGGATTGTGATTGAAAATCAACATAAAGAAAAGATAGGAACTCTACTGTTTGAGTTATCACATTCACATCTTGAGTTTAACTTGCCAGCTCCGCCAAGGTTCCTCCCTTTAGAAGAAATTAAGCGAGAAGAAATCATTAAAAAAATTATTCAACTAGAAGAGAATTTGTCATAATCAAAAAGTCTACTTATTTAAGTGACCAATATAATAAATGATTACAATAATTGAATTGAAATCAAAATGAAATGAATGCAAAAACTATTTCCTAGGGTGATTTTATGAGCGATAACAAATTCATTGACAGGAATCCAATTATTCTCGAAAGAATTATTAAAACAAATTCTATATAGGGAGGATTTCCATGACTGTAAAAATAGAAGAATACGAACTTTTGAACATAGATTCAGGGCCTTACGGAATAACCACAGGAAAAGATGGAACGCTTTTATTTACACAGCATAAAGCCAATCAAATTGGTCGAATAACAGTTAATGGAGAAGTCACTCATTTTGCTGTTCCGACTTCTAATGCAGGTGTGATGTCTATAATCTCCACAACAAAGGGGGATGTATGGTTTACGGAAAATAAGGCTAATAAAATTGGAAAACTAACAGCAGCAGGTGAAGTGATTGAATATGTCTTGCCTCACCCAAATTCAGCACCTTTTGGAATAACGGAAGGGCACAATGGAGACATTTGGTTTACGGAAATGAATGGAAATAGAATTGGACGGATATTGCGATCAGGTGAAATGATTGAATATGATTTACCGAATCCTAGTGCCTATCCTTCCTTTATTGTTGCTGGGCCAGATGATGCGATTTGGTTTACTGAGAATCAAAGTAATCAAATTGGACGGATTACACCTTTTGGTGAGATAACAAATTATCTTTTGCCTACAAAGCATGCTGGTCCTGTAGGTATTACATGTGGACCTGACAACGCCATCTGGTTCGTAGAAATTAACGGAAATAAAATCGGCAGAATTACTCCTTCGGGAACGATAAGTGAGTATACCATCCCTACTGCTAATGCTCGCCCTCATGCAATCGTAACAGGTCCTGATCGTGCTTTATGGTTTACGGAATGGGGAAGTAATCAAATTGGTCGAATGACAATGACAGGTGAATTTACAGAATATGAAATTCCTACACAAAATGCTGAGCCACATGGAATTGTATTAGGACCCGATGATGCGATTTGGTTTGCTGAGGAATGCAATAAGATAGGTAGGCTAAGTATATTAAAAAAATCATGAAAGGATGTAGATGCTATGGAATCAAATAAGCAGCATGGGCCAAATCCTAACGAAAAATATCCGATTAAAGGAAATGATGCTGTACAATTTATTAAAAATACAATTACAAGACCAAACATTATTGTGGGTGATTACACATATTACGATGCAAGAAATGGTGAATCCTTTGAAGACCAAGTGTTATACCACTACGAATTTTTCGGTGACCAACTTGTCATAGGGAAGTTTTGTGCTATCGCACCTGGGGTAACGTTTGTTATGAATGGAGCTAATCATAGAATGGATGGTTTTTCTACGTACCCATTCAACATTTTCGGGCACGGATGGGAGAACTATACGCCAACGTTAGAACAGCTACCATTTAAAGGTGATACAATAATTGGAAATGACGTTTGGATTGGAATGGATACTGTTATTATGCCTGGAATAAAAATAGGGGATGGTGCAATTATAGCAGCTAAATCAGTTATTACGAATGATGTAGAGCCTTACACGATCGTCGGTGGGAATCCTGGAAAGAAAATTAAAAATCGTTTCTCAGAAGAAATTGTAAACGAATTACTAGAAATTAAATGGTGGGAATTAGACATCGAGATTATTTCTGCGCATATTAATGTGATCGTGAATGGAGATATAAAGAATTTAAGACATTTAAAAAATAATCTATGACAAGTAGTAATATACATCAGAGGTTTTAATATGAGGAGGAATCCGAATGGCTCCGTTTATTCTATTGATTGTGTCATTCTTAATTTTTCGTTTGAGCGGTTTTCTTGGATTGTCTTATTTTGCTGACTGGGAAACTTCTTTACGATTCGCTGTTGCTCTAATGTTTATATTTACTGCAACGGCACATTGGGGAAAAAGACGTCCTGATCTTATTAAAATGGTCCCTCCATCTCTGTCAAATCCAGATTTCATCGTGACCATTACAGGGATATTCGAAATCGTAGGCGCTATAGGTTTATTAATTCCCATCACTTCAGCTATAGCTTCATTTGGTTTGGCACTCTTACTTATTGTGATGTTTCCAGCTAATATTCGCGCTGCACGAAAAGGGATTACAATTGGTGGAAGACCAAGCACTTCTCTTTTGCCACGAACGATTTTACAAATACTTTTTTTGATCGCTGTTATTTTGGCTGGATAAGTATTTCATAGGAAGGTTAAAGTGGAACGGTATTCTGATGGGGATTGAAATTTTGATGTTGAAAATACTAAAATTCAACATCAAAAAGCTATTGATGAATTTGTGCTCGTGCTCAGAGATTCTGCATTGATTCTTCATCTTAGTAAAGATGATGTTTAATCAAAATAAAGTTAGAAACACCTTTGAAAAATTGAAGGGTTTTAATATCTAAAATCAAAGTAAATTACCTTGTACTAACACGTACGGTAACAAAAAAGGATTATTGTCATTTCTGATGTTTTCCAGATTGTACAGTAAGGATGACAATAAACCATCAAGCATAATGAACCATACCACTTTCAAAAAAAAGCACAATTCCAATGCACAGAGGAATTGTGCTTTATAACTTAATAGTAACTTCTGTTCCATCTTTAAAGCTTGTTTCAAGCAACAGGAGACCTTTTTCCTTTGAAAGTTCCTTTAGCAAGAGCTTTAAATCATCCCACTTTATATAAGGGATTTGAAAATTCTTCTTTCCTTTTTTTATTACACGATTTACAAGCACATGGATTCTCTTTGAAGTGAGGATTCTAAGGGAAAAATGTAAAAAGGCATACGGGACTAGAATAATAAATCGTCTGCCTTTCACTTTAATTTTTATCTTTATCATTTTATTCAATAACAACCAGTACTTTGTCTCCGTTTGCTGAGGTAATATCGACAATTTGTCCGTCCAATTCATTATCAATAGCTTCAATTAAAAGTTCAACATCTAAATCTTTTATATATTTCTCAGATTCGGGAAATTTTTCAGCGATACTTGTTCCGACCTTTAAAACAGCTTTTATGAGTTTTATTGGCAGATTAACATTAACATTGTCACCATCTTCTGAAGTAACACGGATTTTTAGCATTTTATTTAAGTAGGAACTAGAGGTTTGTTTATTTAGATTGACTTGATTACCGTTTTCTTGCAGTGCATTGATTAATTCAGCAGCCTTTTCTTTATCCAGCTTTCCTTCTTCAACCATTGTTAATATTCTTGAAATTTCCTCACTCATTTTAGGATTCCTCCCCATTTAATATCTTAATTGCTTCTTCGGCTGTTATTTCACCTTTCTCCAGCATTGAAATTACTTTTTTACGATCAATTTTTTCAACCTTCTTAGTGGTAGGAAATCCTAGAGATGAGATGATGTCGTCTAATTTTCCACGAACGGTAGGATAGGATATACCAAGTTCCTTTTCCACTTCTTTAATATTTCCACGGCACTTTAGAAAGGTTTCAATAAAACTAAGCTGTTCCTTGTTAAGCCTTGCAAATTTTGAAAGTTCAAATTCATTTTCAATTGTAGTATGACAATGAGTGCACTGTAGCTTTGTGATTTTTAATTGCTTATTACAAACAGGGCACTCTGAAATAAGAGGATACGCCATATTTCCCTCCTTTAGTATTTATAATTCAATCTTACATAAGATGATTAAAAAAGTAAATAGTTGGATTGAATAAATTAAAATATATTTCATGTTATATTAAATAATTTAATTTATAAATTAATAAAATGAATTCCAACTTTGCGATTGAATTAATTTCTAAGCAGAAGTCTCACACTATCACGTTCATTTCTAAAAAAAATTAAAAAAATTTTGTCCGTGACGCTACCCGACGGTCACTACATCCCTATATATGAAATGACAGAGGTTTTTCAAAGTATGGACAACCTTTGAGAATCTTTTTAAGGGAGAGTAGAATCATGGAAAAACTTACTTTTGAAACAATTAAAACATATCAATCGTTCGAAAGCACAGAAGAGATGGATAAGGCTGTACGTGGATTTTTATATAAGCATAAATGGGAATTATCTGAAGGAGATTTAAAGGTGCTGCAACAAATTTGGCGACATTCTGTTAAAGTCATTGGCGTTTCCTTTGCGAAATATGAGTATATTGCTGACCAGGCAAATGTAAGTCGCCGAACAGCAATGCGTGCTGTGAAGAAGTTTGTTGAGAAGGGGCTCATTAAAAAAATTCCTACTGCAAGAATGAACGGGAAGCAAGGGGTGAATATCCTTATTATTCAGCCTTTTGCATCAATCGATTCGTTAAAAACTGATGTGTCACCGCATGCTGTCACTCCAGCTGACACTCCTAATAAAACAGAGAAAAAGCAAGACTCACTCTGTGAGAAAGATCTAAAACCTAATAACGTTAAGAAAGAGGTGGAGCCAACGGTTGAACAGTTAGATACGAGCTTTTTACCAGATACAGTTAATCCTCAATTTGTCAATGCAGCAAAACCATTTTTTTCTGCAATTGAAATTTATCACCTTTGGAAACGAGTCATCCTTGTCTATAACAAAATGAATTTGCAAAAGGATCTTGAAGATGTTATCGATCAGGTCATTTATGCATTTAAACAAACGGTATTTGCCAAAAAGCTTGGATCTATTAGGTCATCGTTTGCAGGTTATTTTTACGGTGTGTTGTATTCCGTACTAATTGTTGAAAAACGGAAGGAAATGAAGGGCAAATACTTTGACTTCTTAGATGGACAGTACGAAGTATAGCATCTCCCTTTTAAGGACTAGGACTTTACAGCGACATTAGGAATTTGAAGACTCATTCAAAAGCGTTGTGTGCTAATGTGAAAATCTTATTAGACAGCGAAGTATGAGAAATTCATTTTACCTGAATGTGAAGGCACATCTTAAGTATTTCTTAAAATAAGTTTTTGTATTCCAATCACCTTGTCCTTACTCTTTGAATACAATGTATGAAAAAGGTGATGATAATGAAGCTATTAACATTTTTAGCGAATTGGTATGATGCAAATCGGAAAAAGCATATAGAAAAAATGCGACTTGAGGGGAAATGTCCAATTTGTAAAGGCGTAGGCTTTGAAACGATCGCTACCACATATATAGGACACACAGTTGAATGTCATTCATGCAATGGAACTGGTTTGTACACAGAATGGGAAAAATCGAGCGTTTAACACTTCTGCTATGCAAACCTTCTGACAGAAATTGTGTTGGAAGGTTTTTTATTTAGCTTGGTTGTAAAAAAAGAAAAAAATAATGCTAGCGATACATATTAATGTTTTCCGTAGAGAAAATAAACGTGATTAAAAACTAATTTGAAAGGAAGGATTCACTTTGAATCGAAAATGGCTTCTTACGCTTGCGTCGATTATGATGTCTTTTATGGTAGTGGTCGGCTGTAATAATAATGAACCTGATCCGGCTCCAGCACCAGGTGATGTATTAGAGGATGATAATAACAATAATAATGGTAACAATGGGGATACAACACCAGATACAAATGGTAATAACAATGATGGAGACAATACAGTACCTGGTGTTGATGAAAACGACACAATCAATAAAGATGATGAAAATGATGGGAATAGAGATCCAGAAGATGTCATTGAAGATCCACAAGATATGGGTGACGAAAATAGAAAGGATCAATAAAAAAGGTTCTTTGAAGGAAAAGTCCTCCGAAAAGGTACCGACCCCCAGAAGTTAGAGTAATAAATCTAACTTCTGGGGGTATTATTATGGCCAAATATAGTGAGGAATTTAAAATAAAGATTGTTACCGAATATTTGAATGGAAATCTTGG